>CAZPDC010000108.1:0-1555 GCA_964585215.1 uncultured Candidatus Peribacteria bacterium | reverse complement strand
TGGTAAAATACTCCTAAACTAATATTCCTCAATGTATATTATAATTATAATACCACTGAAGTCATATATAGTCAAGGAGAAAAATGATATCTCAAAGGCTTAAAGAGTTGCGCAAAGAGAAGGGCTGGTCCCAGCAAAAATTGGCTGAAAAGACTGGTTTGTCGTTTAATGCAATTACTAAAATAGAACAGGGGCTTGCAAAGCATCCCACGCTCAAAACTTTGCTTAAATTGGCAGACGCGTTTGGTATTGGATTAGATGAGTTGGTGGGAAGAAAATGATTGACAGTATAAAAATACCATGGTAAAATTCTTTTGTAACGTAGAAAATTTGGAAAGTGGTATGTTTGAAGGGGGAATCTGCCACGTTAAAATAATTCAAACCTTCGCCCACAAGGCGAGGGTTTTTTGTTTAGTATGAGACACGTAATTAAGTATAGCGTTCCTGGAATTTCAGTGATAGTATAGTTTCAGAAGTAGCCAAATGGATAGAGAAAGGGAAACAAAATGAGTAGACTTGGGTGCATAAAAGATGGGCTTGATAATCAGGATTATCTGAAAAGACAAATAACAACGTTACTCGCAAAAACTAAGATTGATCACTCGTGGTCTTTTTCTGAAAAAACGAGGAAAGACACATCATATATTACGCACGGTTATCATCGTTATCCCGCAAAGTTTATTCCTCAAATAGTTTCTCGCTTAACGGAAAAATATACACGAGAGGGCGATTTTGTTGTTGATCCGTTTGGCGGTTGCGGAACAACACTTGTTGAATCAAAAGTTATGGGACGGCCATCAATTGCTGTTGATATTAATCCCGTTGCCGTTTTAATCGCAAAGGCAAAGATTACTCCTATTGATCCTAGTAAAATAGAAAAAGAATTTACAAATCTCCAAAAGAGATTAGAAACTTATAACGAAAATATAAAAGTAAAAGCCCCCAAACATGAACGAATCGATTATTGGTTCAGGCCGGAAGAAAAAAGAAAACTCGCTTTTATTTTTACCAAAATCTCAGAAATTAAAGACCTAAATAGTAGAGATTTTTTCTTTTGCGGGTTTTCAAACATTCTTAAGAATTGTTCAATTTGGTTGCAAAAAAGTAATAAGCCAACAAGAGATTTCGAAAAGGAACCTTCGGAACCAATTAAAACATTTTTGAAGCAAATAAAAATGATGTTGCGAGGCAATACTCGATTATTTGAATTGTTATCTGAAAAAGGTTATTTAAAAGTACCGAGTAAGGTAGTTTGCGCGGATGCAAGAACAATTCCTGCAAAAGACAATAGCGTTAGTTTGATTGTTACATCGCCGCCCTACGTTACTTCTTATGAATACGCCGATTTACATCAGCTTACCGCTTTGTGGTTGGAATATACCAAAGATTTGAGTGATTTCCGAAAACGTTTTATCGGCACCTCGTCGCACAGTAAAAAAGATTTGGAGCTCAATAGCTCAATTGCGGAGAATATTAGGAAAGAATTGCTAGAAAAAGATAAAAAAACCGCCGAGGAAGTTTCAACATACTTTAGTGAAATGAATCAAGTTTTTAT
>CAZPDC010000107.1:0-1603 GCA_964585215.1 uncultured Candidatus Peribacteria bacterium | reverse complement strand
TAGCTCCTTGTATTGGTAAATGTACTAAAGCAGAGTATGGGGTAATGCTTCAGCAGATTGTTGAGTTTTTGAAGGGCAATTATCAGCAGGTTGAGGAGAAGTTAGAAAGTGAAATGCGCATGGTGGCGAAAAATAAAAATTTTGAGCAAGCCGCCAGATTGCGCGACAAACTCTCGGCGGTGCGTCAGATTTCCGAGAAGCAAAGAATGGTGGATCCGATGAATTTAACCAATCAAGACGTGATTCATTTCGCGATTAGTCAAAAGCGGGCTTTCTTTAGTTTGTTTGTGGTGCGAGAAGGCAAAGTGCGTGGAGAGGAAAATTTTGAAGTTGTTCTACCTGAAAAGGTGAAGCTGAATCAAGGTGAAGGGGCTGAATTACGCTCGGAAGTTTTAACCAGTTTTATTCGAGACTACTACCAAGCCGCCACGGATTTTCCGGACGAAATTCTTTTACCTGAAAAAATTGAAGAAGCAGAGCTGGTGGGAAAATTTTTACAGAAAATAGCGCAACGTAAAGTTAAATTAATTTACCCTCAAAGAGGTAAAAAAAACCAGCTTTTAAAATTGGCCTTAAAAAACGCGGAGTTTACCGCTAAATTGAACCAATTAAAGTGGGAAAAAGTAGCCGCGGAGAAAAATCTTTTGGAGTCTTTGCGGCAAGAGTTAGATTTGCGCCATTTGCCTCGGCGCATTGAAGGTTACGATATTTCGCATTTGGGGGGTGGAGCCATGGTAGGCGCGCGCGTGGTTTTTTGCGAAGGCGAACCTAGTTCCGCGGATTACCGGCATTACCGGATTAAAAGTTTGTCCAAAGGAGAGGTAGATGATTGCAAAGCTCTGCGAGAAATCTTAAGCCGTAGATTTGGGGTTGATTTTGAAAAAATCAATTCTCAAGAAGTGGCACGAGAACATTATGCCAAAAAAGAACCGTTGCCGGATTTGGTTTTGATCGATGGAGGCAAAGGACAGCTTAAAGCGGGGATGAGCGTGCTAAAAAAAGCGGGATTAAAAAACAAAGTTGCAGTGGTGGCGTTGGCGAAAAAAGAAGAAGCGCTTTTTTTGCCGGGCAAAAAAGGGTTAAATAGGGCAGGTCGTGACCTGCCCCTACAGCTAAAAAAAGATTCCCCTGTTTTGCATTTACTTCAAAGAGTCCGCGATGAATCCCACCGTTTCGCAATCAGTTACAATCGGAATCTAAGAAGCAAAAGCCTATTGGAAAACTAAAACCTTTTTTTGTTTCCTTAATCTATTATATTTTTGGGTTTAATCGGCACCAACTTAGGCATAGGTAATTTCAAGATTTTGTATGCCCACAAATTTGGTATTTTCCAGATGGGCGTTGTCAGTATTTCTTAAACAAAGACGTAAGACTTCCTCAAGATTTTTGAGCATTTTCTCTTGAGTCTTACCTTGAGCATAACAGCTGGGTATGGTAGGAATAGACCCGATAAAAACACCATCCTCGTCTCTTTCAATATAGACTGTAAGATAAAGATTCTTCATATGCTTTGTTTGTAGCTAAATAGTATCAAACCTTGAAAAATAAGGGGCAGTAGATTTTTAGTTTGAAAAAAGAATCAGACATAGAAAGCAGTGGCACA
>CAZPDC010000106.1:0-1739 GCA_964585215.1 uncultured Candidatus Peribacteria bacterium | reverse complement strand
CCCCTTTATCAAGGGGGCTTTAGGAATGAAGCTTATTCATTCAAAGTTATTTACGTATGATTCAAACCAATTCACGATGGCACTCGTTTGACTAAAAATGTTTGACCTTTCCTATTAAAAATGATACGATTTAGCTAATAAAATGATACGATTTAAGATGACCCCACAACCCACTATTCTACTCAACAAAAGACAAGAGCAAATTTTAAAACTAGTCGACGGAGGAAAAAATACTATTTCTTCCCTTCTTCGGGAAATTGAAATTATTTTTGGCCCAGTTGCCAAAGTTACTTTAAACCGCGATCTGCAAAAACTGATCCAAATGGATTTCTTGGAAAAGGTTGGCAAGGGACGAAGCACCTTCTATCAGCCATCCCCTCGTTTTAATCTCTTAAAACCGATTAATCCTGACCAGTATTTCGCGCGAGAGGCCGACCAGAGAACAACGCACACCCGTTTTAATTTTGAAATTTTCCCTTTATTGCACGATGTTTTCAACTCAACGGAACAACGCTTTCTGCAAGAGCTTAATCAGGAGTACCGTAAAAATTTATCAAATCTGCCCGCTGGTCTGCTAAAACAGGAATTGGAAAGATTAACCGTGGAATTGAGCTGGAAGTCAGCTCAAATTGAAGGCAATACCTATTCACTTTTAGAAACTGAAACATTATTAAGAGAAAAAAAAGAGGCGACCGGACACCAAAAAGCAGAAGCTACCATGCTGCTTAACCACAAAGAAGCGCTGGATTATATTCTGGCGCAAGCAAAAACTTTTCAAACTCTTTCTGTGCGTAAATTAGAAGAGATTCATCTTCTTTTAACTAAAGGATTGCAGATTAAAAACGGGCTACGGCAAAATTTAGTCGGCATCACGGGCACCCGCTATAAACCACTGGACAACCAATTTCAAATTAGAGAAACTCTAGAAAAGACCTGTCAATTAGTTAATACCGAACAAGATCCTTTTAATAAAACTTTAGGCGCGATGATTTTAATCGCTTACATTCAACCTTTTGAAGACGGTAATAAAAGAACTAGTCGGATGATCGGCAACGCGATTTTAATCGCTCATCACTGTTGTCCGCTCTCTTACCGCAGTGTCAATGAAACAGAATACAAAAAAGCGGTTATTCTCTTTTACGAGCAAAACAATCTCACCTACTTTAAACAACTCTTTCTGGAACAATTTGAATTTGCCGTGAAAAATTATTTCCAGCTTAAATATCCCTCCTCCTAAAAAGCTAAAAAGCTACCCCGCTAATAAGCTAACTAGCTAGCTTTTGGCATTTTGGACAAAATACTGTCCCCCGCTGACCGACTACAATTCTTTTTAATAAAGTTCCGCAGCACAGGCAGGGCTTTCCCTTGCGACCATAAGCTTGCACCAGATTTTGAAAACCACCCGGCCGACCTTTTGTGTCCACAAACTCTCCGATGGTTGTCCCACGATACTGTATTCCCCTCTTCAATACTTGCCGTATCACCTCGTGCAACTTTTTAATTTGCGTCAGGGATAACTTTTCTAGTCTGCTCAAAGGATGCAGTTTACTTTCAAAACAAATCTCGTCCGCGTAAATATTCCCAATCCCCGCCACCAGATTTTGATCCATCAGTTTTTGCTTCAAACTTCCCTTCTTCCCTTTTAAGATTGTCTTAAATTTCAATAAGGTAAACCCCTTATCCAGTGGTTCTGGACCGAGTTGATTTAACTTTTTCCAAACCTGCTCCGATTCGCGCCA
>CAZPDC010000105.1:0-1800 GCA_964585215.1 uncultured Candidatus Peribacteria bacterium | reverse complement strand
TTTTTCACAAACCCTCGGTCACTCCAGGGGATTTTTTGCGTGCCCACGATCATAGAATCTTGGTCGGACATACCGGTGATGACAATGAGATCGTGGGGCTGGGCGATTTTTAAAGCAAAACGAATCGCGTCACCGCGATTGGAAAGACGGAAGTAGTTGTGAGTTGTGAGTTGTGAGTTGTGAGTTGTGGACTTGCGGCCGGATTTTTCCACGCCGGCGCAAATCATGTCAATAATTTTTTCGGGATCTTCCGTATAGGGTTCTTCGTTGGTGATAATTATGAGGTCGCAGAGTCGGCTGGCGATTTCACCCAAAATCGGTCGTTTGCCTTGGTCTCGATCGCCGCAAGCGCCGAAGACGGCAATCAGCCGACCGGGCTTTTGAGACCCCCTCTTAATCTCCCCCTTATTAAGGGGGAGAAAGGGCTTATGACTAGTTTTCTTTGTAGGGGGGAGAGAGAATTTACGGCAAGTGGAAAAAAGTTTTTCGAAAGCGGCAGGGGTGACGGCATAGTCCAAAAGCACGTCAAATTTTTGCCGTGGAGAAATTTTTACCAGTTCCATACGGCCGGGCACGAGCGGAATGGAAGCTAAGGCTTGTTTGATTTTTGATTCAGGCACACCCAGAGTTTTACCGACTGCGATCGCGGCGAGGGCATTGTAAACATTAAAATCACCGAGGAGATTTAGCTTGTAGCTTGTAGCTTGCTTGCCCCGTATTGAATGGTACTGGGGTAGCTTGTAGTTGAAAACAGCTTTAAAATTAGTGCTATGTGAAGAAAGCAGAACATTGGTAGCGACTAGAGTATTGATTTTTGATTTTTGATTATGATTTTGTACTTCGTACTTCGTACTTCGTACTTTTATCTTCCATTTCTGGTCAGCGGAAAACTGGAGAAAATAATCCGCTTCGGGATCATCACCGTTGACGATGATGGTTTTGGGGAAGAAATCCCCCCAACCCCCTTTATCAAGGGGGCAAAAATAGAAACCTTTTTTATTGAGGGAAATTTTTATTTTAAACTTGTGCAGTTTTTCAAAAATTAGCCCCTTTACGCGGCGGTATTCCTCCATGGTTTTGTGGTAGTCTAAATGTTCGTGTGAAAGATTAGTGAAAACCAAAATATCAAAAGGAATACCCCAGAGGCGGTGTTGGTGAATCGCGTGCGAGGAAACTTCCAGCACACAATGTTTGGCCCCCGCGTTTTTAATCTCGCGCAGTCTTTTTTGTAATTCCAAAGGTCCCAGTGTGGTTTTATGCGTGGAGTTGCGCAGAATTTTCCGACCTACCTTAAAATTAATCGTGGAACACATACCTACAAAGGGATCAATCTGTTTAATGACCTTGGTAATCAAATTGGTCGTGGTGGTTTTGCCGTCCGTGCCCGTGATACCTACGATAATCATTTTCCGCGCGGGGAAACGGTAAAGCAGACAAGCTAAAACTGCCAAGAGCTGATGATAGCCTAGGCGCAAAAAAGAATTGGAGGAAAGAATTTTTTTGAGAGAATGAAGCATGGTTAAATTGTAAGTTACTTTTTAAAACTGGCGAGGATTAGTTGGGCATAAATTTTTTCCACTTCTTGCTGGTAACCTTCCAGATAAATAAAAAATCAAAAACATGAAGAGCAATAAGAGAATACTGAAGGAGCAAAGCGACTGAAGGATTCCTTAGTGCCTTCATCCTCCGTAGCTTTAGCGAAGGAGGACTAGAACAAGAGGAAAAAGTGACGGAGTTATGAAGTTATCCCGTACCATCACAATACCATGCGGTATATGACAAGTTCGGTGCAGGATAAAT
>CAZPDC010000104.1:0-1820 GCA_964585215.1 uncultured Candidatus Peribacteria bacterium | reverse complement strand
AGAAAACTGGAAAGATTGATAAAAGGGGAACTCGCAGACCATTCTTTGAAATCTATTATCTATATCGTCCCAACGATGAAGACGGCGGAGAGCTTGAGATTAAATCAAAAGGCGGATGGCAGAAACAGAGAGACCTACTAGGCATTTTTGCTAAATCGGTGTTTGAGATTGGGCTAGACGATAGCAAACAAACTTTTAACTTGGAGCTACTCAAGGATGAGAACTTTACGATTGTCTCTGACCCAGAAGACCAAATGGAATGGTGGTGGTTGAAAATGGTTGAGCTTTTGACACCCGATAGGCGGTCTCGTATCAAACTCGCAGTAAGCGACGAAAGTCGGACAGGCACAACGGCTATATGGAACTTACTACGCCAGCTTAACCTGGCTAGTAAAATGCCTCAAATGATTATAAATAGTGCCGATATTCAGATAAAGTTCAAACCAAGCCGTGAACGTAAATACCAGAAAGGAACAGTAACCTTTAACATCAACTGGAAAGACAAGTGCACCCTTAATAGTATTGATGAAACACACTTAAAAGCAAGAGCTTTGCTAAAAAAATCCAAACTAGACTATGGTTTTACTCAAAAAACTTCTGAATAGCCTTACCTTCCACTCGCCAGCGATTTTGAGTAGCGAAGAAGGTGAAAAATACCCCAAAGAATTTGAGATACTTTCATCACTTGGTGTTTTGAAGCAAGACACATTTCCGCAGGAGCGATGGTGTCCATCTTGCGAAAGTGAAAGTCTGCCCATTCAAACCGTTTCAAAGGAGCGGGCTTACACGCTTTGCACAATGGATGAAGAAGCAACACGGGACTACTTTGACCCACAAACTCTCAAACAGTGGCTTTTTACTACCCCACCTTTCATTACACTATTTCTCAAAACTCTTGGGATAGACCAACCAAGTTTCACCGAAACCATCACTGGGCTTCTTTGGAATTTAGGAACTCACGAGATAAACGGCAATCAATATCACTTATTTTTTACAAGGAATATAGCCGAGATAGGAAAAGATAAACGCTCAATCATCACGAGTACGACAAACACGGCTGTTTTTTATTTAGGTGCAGTGCACGGTACTCTACCCGATGATATTTTGTTCGTTCCTGTACTGGATATAGTGAAAGACTTAAATAGCGAGGGGCTTGTTATTGACCACAAAACACTAAACTCTTATCTATCGGACACTACACCTTCGCAAAAACATGATCAGCTTTTGAAATGTGGAAAGTTGCAGGTCAATCTTAGTCAAGGAGTAATTCAGTATAGCGGTAATAATCCCGTTGAAATTGAGCCTGACAACGAAATTATAAAGTTTTTGGTTGTTTTGATGGAGAGCAAAAAGGTGGTTGAGTATGTAGAAATAGCTAAAAGGTTAGAGACGAACTACTGGCACGAAGGAGTAACCAATAAAGATGTTGCTCGTGAAGTACAGTTTTTAAGGAGAGACTTAGCGACATTTTTGAGAGATAAAGTTGGCATGACAAATAAAGAAATTCAGAAAGTGATTATTAATAAAAAGAACATCGGCTACAAACTTCATTGTGAGACCACCTCACTAAAAACTCACTAAAATCCCTACAGAAAAATCGTTTATTTGCCGTCCTATTTACCAGACAATTAGGACGGTTATTTTTGGGAGAAAAATTACTATGATACAACGATTAGACATTAACGATTTTTACGAAACTTCTGACCTTGCTTTGGCAACGGCAATCTCTCTTTGGTATCCCATTGACGCAATAGACAAACAAAATCCTCGCAAAGCCACTTTCCTTTTTAAGCGGGACGAAAAATTTGACGAGCTTCTTG
>CAZPDC010000103.1:0-2013 GCA_964585215.1 uncultured Candidatus Peribacteria bacterium | reverse complement strand
TCTCTGCGTTACAAAAACTCACGATCGTAGCTTTTTGTATCATCAAACTCTGCAACCTTTGCGTTACAAAAACTCACGATCGTAGCTTTTTGTAATTATGTGTTATGTGTGCAAATTACCGAAAAAACCTTGACAAAGGTTTTTTCGGGGTGTATAATTTAAGACAATTTAAGTTCTTTGCCAAAAAACCAAAATAGTTTTTTTTAAAGAATTATTATGGTTAATATGGAAAGAATTGAAAGAAAAGATTAGAAAAGGAGGTAAAAGAAATGAAGATAGCAAAGAAAATAAAGTTAGTTTTAATGGGCGTGTTGATGTTGTTTGGTTTTTTTAGCGAAACTTCTTTCGCCAAAGACAACGAGGGCAGCGCAATTTCAGTGGCGCTCATGGGAGAAATGTTTAATGGAGGAACTCCATTTGTGTTATTAGAGTACAGCAAGGAAAACAAAAATATTGGAATAAATTTGAGCACAACAAGATGGGAGCGGGAGTATCCAGAATATCCTTCTGGATATAATAAAAGCAATGGTAGAATCTACCTCGTCGGAGCGCGAGCTACCTACAATCTCCCTTGGGAATGGGAATTAAACTCTAAATCTAAACAGAAAGACTCTGTTCGTATATGCTTATACGCAGCCGGAGAACTCAATTGGATTTGGATAAAAACCAATTGGATAAAAGAGACGACATTGCAAAAAGCGATGTTAATTGGGGCAGAATTATTCCCAAAGAGAACAGATTTCAGCATAATTGCTGAAATCGCACCTGCTTGGCTTGGAGAAGAGGAAGTTAAAGTGACTTACAACATCGGTTGTAAATGGTATCTCTATGGAGGAGGTGAGAAAAAATGAAAAAAAATTTGATTTTTGTTTTTTGTGTTTTGTTTCTCTTGCCTCACTTGGGGAACGCGACAGGGATTAATATCAGGGATCCCGATTCCCCACTCTCGCGGTTTATCATTAAAAAAGAAAAAGCCGCGATAGAAAAAAAGCTGTGGGAAGACGGACAAGGAGCGTGGGAGTACGTGGTAGAAGGAAGCATCCCATTGATATACATGCTCGGAGGGAGAGCGTTGCCGGAATTTGTGCAACTAAAGTTGTCTATCCGAAATTTAAAAACAGGACAAACCGCGCCATTTCCAAAGGGAACTTTATTCTGGTTTGAAATGCGACAAAGCATAGATAACGGAGAGACATACGAAAAAATCCCTAACTCAAACTGGATAATGGGGAACGCGCGGGTACTGTTGGAAGAAACGCCAACAGTCTCGTTCAAAGGACAGGAAATCATCAGCAAGATAGCAAAAATTGTTGATGAGAAGTACGAATACTGCCTTTACATCTGGATAGATTAAACTCTATTATTAACTTGCCCCAAAAAGGCAAGGCAAAATCTTTGAAAAAGGAGGTGATAAAATGAAGAAACTATTAGTAGGAATAATAGGGATTATGACTATAGGGGTTGCAATGATTGCGATGGCCGGACAGTTCCGTTCCCCAACATATAATATGGTGCACATCGCGGTTGAGCTTGGGAGCGCGGCAATAACCGGGACCACGGTAGTGAGACAAAGTGAGAGCGGTACTCTGTCATGCACGGCGTTTGATAAAAACGGGGCCACAATTACAGATCACTTAAGTGTTCTGTGCAATCGAAACACCCAGTATGTGTGGACAGGATCGGGGACAATTAATTTTCCAAACAGCAAAACTACAACAATCACACCATTACAAACACCAGGCACTTACACATATAAGGTGCAAGTAACGGAACCACCTATCCCATTTCCGCCAGACTATCCAGCATCGGATCAGATTTCTACAATTACTAAAACCTGTTTTGCAACATGGACATTAGTTGTTTTACAGGCAATAGTGACAGGGGTCGCGATGAGTCCTTTAAATATCACGCTTCCTGTTGACGGAAGTATAACACTCACGGGAACCATCACTGATCAGCTGGGAGGCGTAGTCCCAGGAGCAAAAGGCACTTTCTCGTGTAGCACCGGGATAG
>CAZPDC010000102.1:0-2094 GCA_964585215.1 uncultured Candidatus Peribacteria bacterium | reverse complement strand
TTTGATTTTGGGGATAATTTTAGTTGTGGCGGGCTTGATTAATCTGAAAGATTTTTTCTGGTTGGGAAAGGGGATTAGTCTGCAGATTCCTCAAAAAGTACGGCCATTTTTGGGTCATTTGGCCGAACAAGCCACTTATCCCGTGGTAATTTTATTGGCTGTTTTGGTCACTTTGTTTGAAGCGCCTTGCAGTTTGCCTTTGTATGTAGGTACGGTAAAACTCTTAATGGATAACCTGATGGGAGCGGGAGAAATCGCGCGTTACTTGATTTTATACAACGTCATGTTTATCCTGCCGCTATTCGTAGTTTTAATCGTGGTCAAAGCTTTTCAAAACGTCGTGGGTGTGCAGGAATTTCAACACAAAGGCAAACGGTATATGAAACTGGCGATGGGAATAATGTTGCTAGTGGTAGGGGGAATGTTAGTAATATAGGGTTGTAAGTAGCGCAAGAAGTAGTAATATTAGCTACTAAGTTTTGGGGTGGTTGATTGAATAGGTAATCCTGTTTCAATAATCACCGTTATTAAAATAAAAATAGAAAGGAGGTGATTAAGGTGGGACGTAAGGCAAAAGATAAACAGAAACGAAAGAAGCAAGAAAGAAGAGCTAAAAACCCCAACAAACAACGCAAGAGTGGCAGCGACTATCTGCGTCGTGGCTCGAAAGAAGAAGGCAAAAAAAGTAAAAGGAAAGGATAGGTGATGAAACTTTTCTAAGAACCATCTAATCTTAATTGAAAAGATGGTTCTTGAATGTAAGAGCGAAAAAACTATAATAGTAGGGTCTTTTCTATTTTTTTAAATTATGGACGTGTAGCTCAGTTGGTTAGAGCGCAACATTGACATTGTTGAGGTCGGAGGTTCGACCCCTCTCACGTCCACCAAATAGAATTAAATTCTAAATCTAAAATAGATAGATTCTCCCGCCTTGGCGGGAGAATGACAAAAAACGAATCTAGAATAACAGATTCTTTCACTAATTGACTAATTCACCAATTAACCAATTAACCGTTTATCCGTTTTTGTTCTTGTTTTTCTTGCAAAACACTAAATATAAAATAGGCAGAAGGCCAAGCGTGTTGATTAAAAATAAACAGACAAACCAAATAGGTTGACCATTGCGGGCGGAACGCCACATGGCAACGCCTTTCCAGATAAGCTCCCAAAGCATGACCGCCACAAAACCCGCGATCACTGGTTTGACATTGATACCTGTTAAAGCGGAAAGCTGATCCAAACCAAAAGTTTGAGGATTAAACTGAGACCAGTCCAGTTTAGTGGGATCAAAAGGAAGCTTAGAAAAATCAAAAGGAAACTTAGAAGGATCCATGAGGAAAAATTAAAGAGTAAAAATATCGGCCCGAGGCCGACCAGCCTTGGGCTGGAAAAATAAAAGATAAAAAATTGAAGCTTGGTCCATGCTTCGCCTTTTAGGCTTCGCAGGACTGCACTTTGCTAAGTTACTCGCTTGTCTAGCGAAGTCAGATCAGACTTGTCCTGCGAAACTTTCGGTGAAGTAGGAAGCTTGTAGAGCGAAGGCTGGTGGAGCTAAGGGGGTTTGAACCCCTGACCTCATCGCTGCCAGCGATGCGCTCTAGCCAACTGAGCTATAGCCCCACGTTAATTTTTAAATATCACATTTTTTAGCTTAACTCAATTACTTACTAGACTAGTCCCGACCTTGTCGGGATTCTAGCCCCCGCTTAGCGGGACTAGTTCTGGCAACAACTCAGACTGCGTCTTCGTTGGCCATCACTGAGCAACTGAGCTATAGCCCCACGGATAGAAATTCCAAATTACAAATATCAAATTACAAATAAATTCCAAATCGTAAACAATAAATTCCAAATTTTTTATTTTTTATTTTCTTCTGGTGCGCGGGAGAGGACTTGAACCTCCACGTCCTTGCGGACACCAGCACCTCAAGCTGGCCTGGCTACCATTACAGCACCCGCGCAAAGTCACAGCTAATTTTAAAAGAAACATCTTTGTTTGCAACTTGAACTTATAAGTGTTGCAAGGAAAGAAGGTCTTTTTGGGATCATACGCTTTTTCCTTTGAGAAAGTTTTGAGCTAAATTATTTAACCTTC
>CAZPDC010000101.1:0-2126 GCA_964585215.1 uncultured Candidatus Peribacteria bacterium | reverse complement strand
CACGAAGTGAAAAGATTACTGGAACAAGAGATAGAAGTTAGCGAACCGGAAACACATATTGGTTCATCATCAGAGGCTTTACGAAAAAGATTATTTGGAAAGGAAAGAGAACCGTGAGAGAACGCATTCAGATAAGATCAATTCCACCCCGGACTACGCTTGATGCCTTAAGAGAACAAGAAGGCAGATGGGGACGGGTAGGGTTGAAAAACGCTTTTCCAGGCAGTTCTGTGAGTATTGGTAGATTGTCTCCAAAAGAACCTAGGCAAAGTGGTTTAGGGCAAAGGACCATAGGATTTAATGTTGAAGATCACGTTTTCCGAAAGCCAGCGAAAGAAGAACCAAACAAGCCTTTAATTGTCCCGGAAGCAGAAAGAATAATATGGAAGGTAGAGGTGCATGCAGATTGTGATGCTCAAGGAAGCTTGGGGGTAATTTTACAATTTTTCGGAATTGTGTTTCCAAGTGCTCCTGTTTTTGAGAGAAGCGGACGTGACTATGGTTTTGATAGTAGAGTTTTTTATTCTCCGGTAGGGTATAGAAACGGTCGCGCTTTTTTAATCCTTGCTACTTATGGAGATATCTTTGAGTCTCAGGTTGTAGCAACCAGAATAGATAAGAGGCCTTTTTTCAGAGAAGAAACTCTTTTACCTCAGCTGACAAAAACTTATGATCCCACCAGTATGACTGTCTATGAAAAAAATCGCCTAGTTGTTGTGAGTTATAATAGGCTATAAATCGGGGCCAGCAGTATTTTAAACGCAAATATGATATAGTTGCTTTATATGAAAAACTTATCATCTCAAACCCAACAAAATTTACTTCGAGCCTTTACTGGCGAAAGTATGGCCAGAAATAAATACACTGTATTTGCCAAAATAGCCAGAAAAGAAGATTTGGAGTGGATTGCCCGTGTTTTTGAAGAAACAGCCGAAAATGAACGGATTCATGCCCAGGAACTTTTTGAACTGATTGACAAACCGGTAACCACAATAGGGGATTTAGCTATTGATCCGTTTTCAAACACATCAAAAAATTTAAAAGATGCGGCCAAAGGCGAACGTTATGAATGGACTACGATGTATCCAAATTTTCAAAAAACTGCCATAAAAGAGAAACAGCCCGAATCCATAAGACTGTTTGGAAATTTAAAAAAAGTGGAGGAAAGACATGAAGAACGCTATGTCATAATAGCCAGAAAACTTGATAACAATACTCTATATAACTCAGATGTAGAACTTGAATGGAAATGCGCCAATTGCGGCTTTATCTACAAAGGCAAAACTCCGCCCAAAAAATGCCCTGTTTGCCAAAAGCCATATACTTGGTATACGCCACTGGGACTGGTGAAATAAAGAGACGTTAGGAGATCCTTAGAATAGTATATTCTATTTGACCCGTGGGTAAACTTACTATAACTTTATCTCCAACCCTTTTTCCCATAATTGCCTTTCCTACCGGACTGTTTCCTGATAAGGTATGCAAAGTTGGATCAGACTCAAAAGTACCGACAATAGTATAGGTTGTTTTGTCAGTATCATCATCTAAAGTTACGGTGCTGCCAAAATCAACAATACCGGAATTTTTTGATTCAGTAATTTCCCCATATTTTAATTGATATTTAAGCTGCCTTAGTTGACGGTCAATGGAACTTAATTCAAATCGGGCACCTTGATATGCTCCGTTTTCGGATAAATCCCCCATTTCCCGAGCAACTTGAAGACGGATAAGCACATCTCCTCGTTTTTGGGAAAGTACTTGAAAGACTTTTTGGATCTTTTCGTAGCCTTTCTTAGTAAAAGGAATCATTGGTGGTTTATTAAACTTCATTTAGATATTCTACCATAATCAAAAAACAAACTTGTAACAAAATTATCAAATAGTGTAAAATAGTGTACTGAAGTCTGTTAACAATGAAACGAGAACTATGAATAAATTATCTCATTCAAGTTCTTAGTTCTATGTTCTTGGTTCTAAGTTTGCTACGCAAAAGCCGAGGTGGTGGAATGGCAGACACGCAGGACTTAAAATCCTGTGACCTAAAAGTCGTGAGGGTTCGACTCCCTCTCTCGGCACCATTTGGGAAATCGCGAAATCGTTGGGTGCGGCGTTCGCAACGCCGCCGC
>CAZPDC010000100.1:0-2135 GCA_964585215.1 uncultured Candidatus Peribacteria bacterium | reverse complement strand
TAGATGCTTGCCCTGTACCGAACTTGTCATATACCGCATGGTATTGTGATGGTACTAGGGTTAGATTGTAGTGGATGAAAGGAGGACGATAGAAACTAAATTAGTTAACTAGTTTAGTGGTTAATTAGTTGAACGGTTAATTAAGAACAGTTGGATTATAGGTTAATTTGGAGTTGAAAAAAGAGGAATGGTGAATTATTTTTAATTGAAAGTGTGTTATTATTGACACACTTAACTGCATACTTTAATATGCATATAGAAACATACTATTTATTAATTATTAACTTTAATATTATGACTACTCAACCCCTTACCATTACAGACCTACGTAGAAATCCACGCAGGGTGATTGCGATGGCAGAGAAACAAGGGGAAGTCCCGATTTTAAAACGTTCTAAGTTTGCCGTGGTGGTAGTTTCTATAGAGAAGTACATGAAGATGGAAAAAGAAATTGATGATTACCGGAAAGCTTTATTTCGAGATTCAATGAAAAAATCTGAAGAAGATTTAAAACATAAGAGAACGGCTGGTCCTTTTAAATCTTCTCACGAGCTAATGAAATATCTAAATACCTAGATGTTATTGGCAAGATGAAAGTAGGACACCCTAACCTTGCCAATTATGCATAAAAAAAGTCCTTTAAAACAAGTTGGCATTGAGGATCTGATGACTTACATAAATGCTAATTCGGAGAAACTCGCGATCAAGGGAATGAAGTATAACAAAAACAAGGAAATTGAATTACCTATCCAAGTCATGATCGTCAAAGACGGAAAGTTAAAAGAAGTTTTTGTGTCTGAATAATCACACCTGTGCACTCGGTGTGCGTTAGATTGGATTTTGGGAAGTTTGGCTTTAGAATCTAGTTTGAAAATTAGTTTATTTTTGGAAATTGGAAATTGGAAATTAGAAATTCTCTTCAGTATTTAATTGCTTTTCATCTGCTGACCGGCTTCACAAGAAGCAGGCTTAAACTACTGGAAGGTTTTTTTGGTGACTTTAAAACGGCTTGGGAAAAGGGGAGCTTGAAATCTTTTCAAGAGGCGGGCGTTCCCGCGGAGGTCGCGGGAAAATGGGTGGTGGAACGCGGACAGATTAATCTGGAAAAATATCTGGCGCGATTGGAAACGGAAAAAATCAAAGTAATTAGCGAGAAGGATCAGTCTTATCCGGTTTTACTAAAAGAAATCAGTTCTCCGCCCGTGCTTTTGTACGTGAAAGGTGATGTGGAACTTCTGAATTCCACTTGTTTCGCGGTAGTGGGTACGCGCTTGGCTTCGGTTTACGGTAAAGAAACGGTGGAAAGAATGGTCGCGGAATTAGTTTTAAATGGTTTAACGATTGTGAGTGGTTTAGCGTTAGGGATTGACGCTTTGGCGCATAGAGCAACCCTAAATAACCGAGGCAAAACCATCGCGGTGCTCGGTGGAGGTGTGGACGTAATTTATCCGATGCAGAACCGCGAGCTTTACCATCGACTGGAAGCGGAAGGATGTATCATTAGCGAATTTCCTCTCGGAACCGAACCGATGCCTTTTCATTTTCCCATCCGCAATCGGATTATTAGCGGGTTGTCCTTGGGAGTTTTGGTGGTGGAAGCGCAGGAAGAATCTGGTAGCTTGATCACGGCTCAATTTGCCTTGGAGCAGGGGAGAGAGGTGTTCGCTGTCCCAGGCAGTATTTTTTCACCCAAAAGCCAAGGCACCAATCATTTGATTGCCAAAGGGGAAGCAAAATTAGTAACCAGTGTAGCGGAAATTTTAACCGAACTGAATCTGTCCGTTAAATCTGGTCAGCAGGAGGCCAAGAAATTGTTTTTTACTTCACCGGAAGAAAGCCTGGTTTGGGAGAAACTGGAAGAAGAACCGCAGCACGTTGATCAATTGGCGCAAAAGCTAGATTGCGACCCCGCTGTTTTATCCGCTAGTTTGACGATTTTGGAAATGAAAGGCGCGGTTCAAAATGTGGGAGGAATGCGGTGGAAGAGAGTGGGAGGAATGACGGTTGACAAGTAACAAGTGACAATTGACAGGTGACGAAAAACAAAAGAAGAGGAAGAATGCAAAAGTGCGAAGTGTGGCATGGAGGGCGAAGGGAAAAAGGTGATAGGTTCTAGGTATAGTGGGTCATACGCT
>CAZPDC010000099.1:0-2195 GCA_964585215.1 uncultured Candidatus Peribacteria bacterium | reverse complement strand
AAAGAATTTCTGGGCAGAGCCTTCATAGGTATAGTCCCAAAGCTGTTCGAATGACTCTTTCAGGACATAGGCTTTATATAAACGTTTGTTCTTTGACAGTAACAGTTTCAATGAGCGTTTTGCCGGAAGTTCCAGGTGCTCCTTGCGGGAAAGCAGATTATATTTCTGCCCCTTGATAAACACCCGTTCTTCGCCTGAAAGCCGCGCGTATTCTTCTTTGCGTACTTTGTCGAGGGCTTCGTTCAAGTGGCGCACCACATGAAACTTGTCATATAGTATTGCAGACTGGGGGATATGTTCCTGGGCAGCATTTTCAAAGGCTCTCCACATATCCATGACCGCAAGCCTGATGCCCTTGCATTTTTTTCTGCCCAGCCAGTCGTAAAACTCTTTCATGCTTTCTTCGCTGCGGTCTTTGCCGCCGAACCATATCGGCCGCTTCTGTTCAAGATCGCTGACTATTATACGGTACTCGTGCCCTTTGCGCACTGATATTTCATCTATACCGATAGCGCCGGGTTCTGCTGGAGGAGACTGTTCTATCTGGGCTTTCATATACTCTTTTTCCATTTCTTTTACCGTTTTCCAGTCAAGCCCAAGCTCTTTGGCAACATCTTTGATAGAGGCGCTCCGACACCGCAGTCCTACATAGTAAGCAAAGCGTTTACTGGTGGCAGAATGCGTGGCAAGCCAGGCAAATTGTTCCTGCCTTACCATGCCGCACTCCAGGCACTGGATGCGCCATATCTCAAATTCGAGATATACCCGCAATTGTCCGCAGGAGAAGTCTCTGACCAACTTTGTCTTGTGGTCATACCAGCTGGTTTTGGCACGGGAACCGCAATTCGGGCATTTTGGTCTTTTTTTTGGTAGGTCCCCTTGAGCGGCACTATGACCGCTCCGGGGTCTCCTGGCAACTCTTTGACATAGGCAAGCGGTCTAAATCCTGGGAACTTGTACGCATGGGATAGTTTGGTTATTTTCATGTTATTGTTATACTAATTTCAAAGAACAATTTCAACTGAGTTTTTTAAGCGGCTTTTGCCGTCTTAGAAATACCCATTATTTACCCACTCAGAAAGGAGAAGACCCTCTTTTTATTTGCCTAACTAATTTTCTCTGCCATAATTTTCCTACTACTAAAATAAAATTTCCTTTTGAAGGATACAAATAGCTTAATAATAAATTTGGAAAGTGCTGTGAATATGATTTATCTGAATAAAAACCTATCATTTCAAGACAAATCATAACTTTCACTTTAACTCTCGCTTCAAAAAGAGATTTAGCATGAATCGCACTACCCATAAATTCAGTTTTGAAAAAAGGAGACTCCTCTAAGGTGTATGCAATGAAATCAATTCTATGTTTTAATTCGGGATTTCGCTGTTTAAATAGCCGTGCTAATTCCAGAACTCCGGCAATACCACTTGCATTATCATCTGCACCCGGTTGGTTTCCATAGACATCATAATGTGCCCCAATAATGATTCGTTCAGCATCTCTGGGACCAATAGAACAAATTACGTTTTTGTATTTGTTCTTACCCACCCAAAACTCCTGTATTTCTGTACCGAACCCCAATTTCTTGAATTCATTCAAAATGTAATCTGCGGAGTTTTCAATCGATGATATATTCCGAAAATTCCTATACGGTCTAATCAAAGTAAGTTTTTTTACATCCGAATATAAACGCTCTTTATTAATAGATAAAATGGGTTTGTTTTTATCCAATTGACCCAGTATCGGGTTTTTTATAAGATAAATTATCAGAGATAAAAAAAGGATTGTTGCTAAAAGTATAAGGTATATCCTGTTCGTTATTTTCATAATTATATATTGTAGTACAAGTAAAATCCTGAAGGATTAACTCCAGGAATTAAGGGTTTACCCTTTTATAATTTCCTATACCGCAAGAAAACGTCCAGTTAAAACTGGACGCTACTGTAGATTTTATCAATGTTCCTTGTGTATGATTTAAGATTGGTGCATTCCTGAATTTCCTGTGCGGAAAGATGTTCCTTCAACTCTTCGTCTTTTTTAGCGATTATTCCGAAATCCTCTCTTTCCTGTAATGCGGTGTGGCTGATTCTCTGGACTATCTTATAGGCAGTGTCTCTTTTCAATCCTTTCTTAATAAGTTTCAATAAAACATTCTGTGAAAAATATGCTCCGTAAGATTTTTCAAGGTTTGCTTT
>CAZPDC010000098.1:0-2217 GCA_964585215.1 uncultured Candidatus Peribacteria bacterium | reverse complement strand
GTCATGAAAAATTCTTAATTCGCCGATTTTAGGCAAATTTTAATCAAGGCAGATTTATTTTTTTATTCTCCCCTTCCTAATTTCTTTTTGTCTTTATTTGGCAGGAAGTTTTCTTTTGAAATAATTGATCGCCCAGTTTTTCGTTCAATCTGTTTTCTCGCTGTTCCTGCAATTTTACCGCCAGCTCTGGCGTCATCTTTTAATTTAGGGAGACCTTGAGATTCGCGAGTGCGATGAATTTCTGTTGTCGTTCTTTCTCCAAGCATAGTTAAGATTAGTTCAAGATCGTTCATATGATCACGAAGATTTTCTCTTTTCAATCCTTTCAATTTCTTATAGTCGGACGGAATCAAACCAAAGGTCGCTTTTGATATTTCCGCTGTTAGTATCTCATAATCTTTCTGGTTTTCAGCTCCACGATTCTTCCATTCATCGGTTAGTTCTTCGCGAATTGCAATACCGCGCATTCTTTTTTCAATCCAATTTTCTGGATAACCCTTTAATTTGTAAAGGGTTTTAGCTCTTTTCGATGCCAACTCTGGATCTTCAATCTCTTGAATTCTTTCATAACCAATACGCGCCAACCAACGTTTAAATGGTTCAGCCTTTAGAGAGGGAATAGACTGAATAATGCGTAAAATTCCCTCCGTATTGGCACAATCAGTTTCGCGCTTTTTTCCATCCTCGGCAATCATTTTCAACTGTTCCCAAAATGGGAACGGTTGAGACATCTCTTTGTCTCTATCTTTCATCTTTGCCCAATAGGTTTTTGGTTGAGGACTGTCAGTTAGAATTTTTATGACATCCAAAATCGAAAACCACCATTCTTTTTTATAAATAGTTTTTCGAACAGTTTTGCCACGGAAAATGGCGATTTGGTTGTCGTTATTTAGATTATTTGTCATATAAATATTATATCACAACCATATAATCCTAGAATTATATTTTTATTCCAATTTTTATCCCAAACATTTTTAAAACTAATAAGGTAATCATTGCAATCAATGATAACTAAAATCAGGTAATTTGTGTATTTGTTGTTAACTTTTAATAAAACTTTTTGAAAAAATTCTGAAGCGCATGTGCCGTGATGTGCGATGTCGTGAGGCGCTTGCCCGCCTTTGGCGGGAAGCGAGCGATTTCACACAACGTCAGGGATATACGAAGTTTTTCCGGAACGAAGTGGAAGAAAAATTTGGGAGAGCGAAGTGCAACGAGCGAACCGCATATTCTGTGTTAGGCGATGTGCCACGATTTTAACAGTTTAACGTTGAATATTGCAAAATGTACTCAAAACTTTCACGGCTTTTTCAAGATTATCGTTTTTAATAAGCAGGTAATCGGTGTCAAATGTTGAAATCGCAAAAATGCTTATTTTATCTTCTGCCAGTGGATTTGCCAAAGAAGCGAGGATTCCCGTCAACGAAAAATCTAATGGTCCTAATACTTTGAAAGCCCTCCAATTTTTTTCTGATTTTATACCATTAGGAACTTTATTTTCAGAACAAACGATTGATAATTCATCATCGGTTTTACTAATAGAAAAAAATGAATCATCTATTGCCCAAGAGGGAATCTGAGCGTCGTTCTCTAAACGGCAAACAGCTAACTTATTTGGCAATATTAGTAGTGAAAGTTTTGAGTTTTTCATAGAGTAACGTTGATTTTAGGTAAAATGTAAGTGGTATTTCGAATAATGCGCGGCGGCTATACGAAATCCTTTAAAAATTATGTTATAATTTTTGCAGGACTCCGTATAGCCGCCAGCCGCGCATTGTGCAAGATTTCGCGAAGCGAAATTTTGCGCAACTGGTTTATATCTGTAATAACTACAATATAAGGTACAGAGAATCGTATTTTATATGAACTTTGGAGGTTTTAGTTTTATTCTCTTATTACTAAATTCACCAACTTCCCCGGCACGAAGATTGTTTTGACAATCTCATGGCCTTCTAAATATTTTTGAATTTTCTCGTCTGTTTTAGCCAACTGGATTGCTTCCTTTTCCACAATGTCCGCCGCCACGGTTAAAGTTTGCCGCAGCTTACCATTAACTTGAATCACTAAACTAACCTCCTCGTCTTTACAAAGTTTCTCGTCGTAAGTCGGCCACTTTTGGTTGAAGATGGAATCTTTGTTGGTCCACTTATCTTCGGCAATCTCATTTAACTTGCACCACATTTCCTCGGCGAAGTGGGGAGCGAGCGGGGAAAGGAG
>CAZPDC010000097.1:0-2232 GCA_964585215.1 uncultured Candidatus Peribacteria bacterium | reverse complement strand
TGGTGCGATATTGGCCGCTAGTTTGCGTAGTCCGATTTTTTTATTTTCAAAAATCACGGTCAAGACATCGCCTTGGCAAGCGACCACTTGACCGACTCCCCAGCTTTGGTGACTGACGCGATCACCGGAGGAGAAGCAATTGACATTTGACAATTGACATTTGGCAGGATGAGAAACACTTCTTTCTTTAAGAAAAGGAGAATGTGATATCTGTTGGTTGTCCAGAATTGAATTGGAAACATCCAGATATTGGGAGGGGACTTCACGGACGAAGCGGGAAAGGGGATTAGTCTGACTATCTCCGTAAAGCAGACGATTTTGCGTATGCAACAAAAAAACTTTAAACCGGGCGCGGGTTAGTCCCACGTACATCAAACGCCTTTCTTCTTCCAATTCTTCCGGGTTAAACTGACTGCGGATGTGCGGAAAAATACCTTCTTCCAGTCCTACGATAAAAACATAAGGAAATTCTAGCCCTTTAGCATTATGTAAGGTCATGAGGGTAACCGCTGTTTGTGATTCGTCCAATTGATCCAAATCGGAAACCAAAGCGACTTCTTCTAGAAAAATTGCCAACGAGATGCCCGGTTCCAAGCCGTCGTATTTGGAGGCCACGGAAATCAACTCCCGCACATTTTCCAGTCTTTCTTCGCCCTCTTCGGTGCCGTCTAAGAGAAAATCTTTGTATTTGGAAACTTTAATCAAGTATTTAATCAACGCGGAGGCCGTGAATTCATGCCGACGTTTTTTTAAATCCTTCAGCATTTGATAAAAATCCTTAAAGGCGTTTTCGGGGTCCAGTTCTTGAATTATACGCAAAGCTTCGTACAGAGAGCATTTTTTTTGCAGAGTTAGGTTTTGAACTTTTTCCAAGGATTTACTACCCAGACGACGAGGCGGAACATTGATGATACGTAGAAAACTAACGTCATCGTTGGAGTTATAAACCAACCGTAGGTAGGCCAACACGTCTTTAATTTCCTTGCGTTCATAGAAGCGCACGCCCCCTACGATTTTATAAGGAATACCGTGTCGTAAAAAAGTTTCTTCCAAAACGCGAGTCTGGGCATGAGTGCGGTAAAGCAAAACGAAATCTTGGTAGCTGGTAGCTGGTAGCTGGCTTGCCCTGAGCGGAGTCGAAGGGTAGCTGATAGTTGAATCAATTTGGGGAGGAACAGTTTTGACGAGGGATTTGATGCGATTGATGATTTGTTCCCCTTCATCGCGTTCGTCCAAAGCGGTGACGAGCTCGATTTTTTCTCCGAGGAGGTTCTCGGTCCAAAGAGTTTTTTCCGTGCGATGAGAATTATTTTTAATCACTTGATTCGCCGCTTCAATGATTGTTTGAGTAGAGCGATAATTTTGTTCCAATTTAATCACCTTAGCTTCGGGATAATCTTTTTCAAAGTCTAAAATATTTTGCATGTCCGCGCCGCGCCAAGCGTAGATGGATTGCCAGTCGTCACCGATTACGCAAAGATTACGGTATTTTTCCGCCAGCATTTTCACGAGCGTGTATTGAGCAAAGTTGGTGTCTTGATATTCATCCACGGAAAGATAACGAAAACGTTCCTGATATTTATCCAACACCAAGGGGAATTGACGGAAAAGTTCCACAGTTTGCATAATCAGATCATCAAAATCCAGCGCGCCGGCTTGTCGCAATTGGTTTTGATAGAGGGGATAAAGTTCGGCGACCTGTTCTTGAAAATCAGTGCGCGCGATTTTGCGATATTGTTTGGGATCCAGTAGTTGATTTTTAGCTTGAGAGATGT
Source organism: uncultured Candidatus Peribacteria bacterium (assembly GCA_964585215.1). Lineage (GTDB taxonomy): Bacteria > Patescibacteriota > Gracilibacteria > CAZPDC01 > CAZPDC01 > CAZPDC01. Next base: position 457 of record CAZPDC010000097.1, on the reverse strand, counting down.
ATGTCAGCACGGTTTTGGGATTGCAATGTTTTTCTTCTAGTTGTTTTTCTTTGAGAATTCTTTTTATCAAAGCCAGCGTGTCGGCCGTATCATAAATCAAAAAGTTTTTTTCGTAGCCCAGCTGGTGAATTTCTTGTTTGAGAATCTGCACGCAGAGAGAATGGAAGGTGGAGACAATAGGGAGTTGACAGTTGACAGTTGACAGTTGACAGTTGAAAGTTGAAAGAAGCCCCTTGATTCTCTCTTTCATTTCATTGGCGGCTTTGTTGGTGAAGGTGACGGCGAGGACATTGTAAGGATTTACTCCTTGTTCGATTAAATAGGCCACGCGGTGAGTGAGTAGTTTGGTCTTACCACTACCCGCGCCCGCGATGACTAAAAGAGGACCGTTTAAGGTCCTCACGCCTTCAATTTGCTTGTCATTCAAATTTTGAAATAAATCGGACATAGAAGAAAG
>CAZPDC010000096.1:0-2299 GCA_964585215.1 uncultured Candidatus Peribacteria bacterium | reverse complement strand
TTTTTCAACTTTCTTGCCTGCTCCAAAACAAGGTAATCATTGGCAATTAAACTTATCCATCCAGCTCTATAAAGAAGCAAGAGGCCTTTGTTTTCATGACAATAGGGATATTTAAGATCTTTATCCAGTTTAAGTAATTCCTCCTGTTTTTTAATCGCAAGATCGCCCTCGTCTAAAAATACCTTCGCCTTTTGATAGTCTATCTCATCCAACATATAATAACTAGCTAGCTGGGCGCAGGCAAAGCTCTCAATTTGATAAGCGATAATCGCGATATGATGACCGTTTACCACTCCTTTCTCTTTGGGAGCTAATTCGTTCATCTTCTTACAGATCGCCTCCACTTCAGTCATATCTTTCTGACCAATTAGCCTGAGCAACACCTCAAATCTCTCTAGATAAAAGTTTGCTCTTTCTCGATCGCCCTTAGTGCCCTGCTCGGCAAATCCGCAAGACAGAAAACAGAAAAACAAAATCAATCCTGCCAATAACGCTTTTTGTCTCATCTTCCTTCTCCTTGTTTGTTGTTAATCCTTTAAAATAAAGGATTAAATTGTTGTTTGAATGTTTGTTAACCTTTTTCCTTATCACCCCGACAAGGAAAACTCTAGTTTTCAAAGATTATAATAACTTACTGACACTTTGCACAAAATGTTTGTTTTGTCAAATCTAAAAACCCAGTTTCACCTCATTCCCACCGCCGCGGTGTAATTAAAGGTCCCCTTCCAATCTTCAAATCTTTAATCTAAAACCTCTCTTGTGCTACACTCTACGCGCTTCACGCTACACATCTTTTTATGCGGCTACAATCTCTTACTCTGCAAAATTTCCGCAGTTACTCCGCTTTACGGCTCAACTTTGACCCCAGTAAAAAGTTGGTAGTCTTCGCCGGACCCAACACCGCGGGCAAAACCAATTTATTGGAATCTATTTACGCGCTCGGCACGGGAGAATCTTTCCGCGCGGAAAACACGCGAGAACTTTTTAAATGGGAACAAAATGACCTTTCCCTTACGGGCCAATTGGAAAACGGCGTGCTTTTAAGAACCAACTGGATTAACACTCCCTATCCACGGAAAAAATTTTTTCTGAATCAGGTGCCCAAAACTCCGGCGCAGTACACAGGCACACTCAAAGTGGTGACTTTCGCGCCAAACGACGTAGAACTCATCGGAGAAAGCCCCGACCAAAAAAGACAACTTTTAGACAATCTCTTAAAACAAACTTCTAGCGCTTATCGCCGCGCGCTTCCGGAATACCAAAAAATCCTGCGCCACCGCAACGCGCTATTGAAAAAAAATAAAGGGGAACGTTTTTGTTATACTGATAAATCCCCCTACCACGACACCAGACGGTGCATGGCGAACCCCCTTTATCAAGGGGGCTTTGCGGGTGGGAATCTAGATCTCCGGGTCCCTCCAAAGGCGGGCAGGCAATCCGAAGATGACAAAAGGGAATCTCAAAATTCCCCTTTTAATAATGGGAATACCCGTTCTATTTCCCCCCTTATTAAGGGGGGATTAAGGGGGGTCTCTGACCTTGACATCTGGGACGCTCAACTTTCCCCTCTCGGCTATTTCATCCAGCAAGCGCGACAAGAATTGCTTGAATTCTTTAATCAGCAACTCCCCTCCTTTTACCAATCTTTAAGCAGTACTTCCGCTAGCTTGCAACTTCAGTTTGAACCTAGTGTAAATCTAGCCGACGCGGATCATCTGCGAAAAATCCTGGCCGAACGGCGCGAGATTGATTTCTGGCAAGGACAAACCACTAAAGGTCCTCATCGCGATAATTTTCATTTTTTATTGAATAATAAAAAGGCTACCGCTTACGCTTCGCGTGGCGACTGGCGCAGTATCGTTTTGGCGCTCAAACTGGCGGAATTGGAATTCATTCAAGCACGAACAAATGATACGCCCATCTTGCTTTTGGACGATGTCTTTTCGGAACTGGACAAACACCGCCAACAATTTTTATTAAAAACCGTGTCCAACCGGCAAGCTTTCATCACCACCACGGACGAAAAAATATTAAACGAGCAAACCGCTCAAATAATCAGAATTGACCAACTAAAACACTAACAGTAAAGAGCTTATGTTTTCAGGGTCAGACCTCAAAAAAGCCTGACTCTATTTGACTCTATTTCAGTTATATACGGCTAGACCTAGCCCTTTCATTTATAAAACTCTCTCATTACTATCATAATAGCTATTATGATAGTAATGAGAGAAAACTGTAATTCTGAAAACTTTTCTTTCTTGATCCAATTTACAAAACAGGGCTTAATTACAAAAAAATG
>CAZPDC010000095.1:0-2388 GCA_964585215.1 uncultured Candidatus Peribacteria bacterium | reverse complement strand
TTTCTAATATCTAATTCCTAATTTCTAATTGAATGTCAAATGTAAAAATTCAAATGTCAAATCAAACCCAAATAATTAAACCCCAAATTTAGATAATTAATTTGGTCATTTAAGCATTCAAATGTTCTAGTGTTTTAATGTTTTCATTTTTTTTATTTCTCCATCACTCCATCACTTTATAACTTCATCACTTTTTTCTCCTCCCCTTGCTGTACAAAAAGAAGAGAATAGACTGTAGTAAATAAAAAATCCAAATTACAAATCCCAAATTACAAATAAATTCAAATTTTTAAATGTTCAAAGTTAAAAACAGTTTGGAATTTTGAAATTAAAATTTAGATATTGTTTGAGATTTGATGCTTGAGATTTGAGATTTAATCAACGTCCAAGAACCAAATCTTTAACCTTTTTTATTACTTCTTTGTAGTGAATAAATCAACAATTATTATCGCGGGTATAGATGAGGCCGGCAGGGGCGCCTGGGCAGGACCGGTGGTGGCCGCCGCGGTTATTTTGCCAACTGCTTTTAACCGTACGCCCCTTAAAGATTCCAAACAGCTCACTCCCGCGAAAAGAGCGGTCTTATTTACTAAGATTACAGCTACTTGCGCTTACGGCATCGGTTACGCGGACGAAAAAGAAATTGACAAAAAAGGGTTGATTAAAGCCACTAATCTAGCGATGCAAAGAGCGGTCAAGGCGCTCAAACAAAAACCAGATCAACTCCTCGTGGATGGTCGCGATAAACTCAATTTTGAATTACCGCACCAAACCATTATCAGAGGAGATGTGAGTGTTCCGGAAATTTCCGCCGCCTCCATCGTCGCCAAGGTCTGGCGCGATCGATATATGGAGACACTGCATTATCTTCATCCGGAGTATCATTTTGACCAACACAAGGGTTACGGTACCGCGCTACACCAAAGCAAATTAATCGAATACGGACATTCTCCTTTGCACCGAGAAAGTTACCTGCCTTTAGTGAGATTGACTCAACTAAGGCTTTTTGAAGAAATTAAATTTCCTAAAAAAAATTCTTCTCTTAAAACACCCCTCTTGCTTCATATTTGTTGCGCTCCGGACGCCACCGTAGCCCTAGAACGACTCATCGATCAATACGAGGTTACTTGTTTTTGGTACAATCCCAACCTGCATCCGCGGGGAGAACACACCAAAAGACTCAATCAAATCCGCAAACTTTGTAAAAGACTTAAAATCAATCTAGTGGAAGGAGAATATCAGCCGGAAGAATGGGAACAAGTGGTGCGCGGCCTGGAAACAGAGCCGGAACAAGGCGGACGTTGCAATAAATGCATTGAAATGCGACTCAAAAAAACCGCCCAGCTAGCCAAAAACAGCAACGTGAACCTTTTTGCCACCGTGCTCACCACCAGCCCGCGGAAAAATGCCGGCCTGATTAACCGCTTGGGTGAGCAAATGGCCCAAGCTTTACAAGTTAAATATTTAGCCAGCGACTTTAAAAAACAAAATGGTTTCGCGCGAAGCGTGGAGCTTTCCCAGAAATATAAACTTTACCGTCAAGACTACTGCGGTTGCCGCTACAGCCTGCTTTCCCGTCAACACCGTAGCAAAAAAGTCACGGAATCAAAACAAAGTGCCAAGTACAAAGTACAAAGTATTAAATACAAAGTACAAAGTACTAAATTCTAAATTCTAAATTCTCTAATCTGAAATTTGTCATCCTTCTTGTTCTTAGCCTTTCGTAATTCGTACTTTCTCTTCTCCCCCTCCTTAATAAGGAGGGGTTGGGGGAGGTTTTTCATTTTCTATTTTTCTCTCATTTTCCCGTTGTTCCGAACCCTCCCCTCGTCTCTTTCCTCATCTTTTCTACTTCTTCCCACTGGGCTGTTTCAATTTTCACGAAAGCCGCTTGACCCAAACGTTCCCCTTTTTCCACTTTAACCGGCTCGTTGGAAAAATTATAAAATTGTAACAAGATCTCATCTTCTTCTCCGCAAAAATCCTGGTCAATAAATCCCACGGTGCAGAGCAAACTTTTACGCTTGGCCGTACTGGAACGGTCTTTAATCAACAGCATATAACCTTTGGGAATTTCAACTACCAGATTGGTTGGTACGCGACCAATACTTTTGGGCTCAATGACCATTTCAATTCGACTATACAAATCAAAAGCCACCGCGCCAGAGGTCTGGTAGGCGGGTAACGGCAAGCTCAAATCGATACGCTTAAGCTTAACTAACATGGTAAAAGTGATGGAGTAAGAGAGAATTTCTAATTTCTAATATCTAATGAATGTCAAATGTCAAAATTCAAATGTCAAATCAAACCCAAATAATTAAATCTCCAATTTGGATAATTAATTTGGTCATTTAAGCATTCAAATGTTCTAGTGTTTTAATGTTTTCA
>CAZPDC010000094.1:0-2435 GCA_964585215.1 uncultured Candidatus Peribacteria bacterium | reverse complement strand
TGTTAAAGATGACCTCCCATTAATTTTTTATTCAAACTAAAAATCTACTGCCCCCTAGAATGACATTGGTGAATTGGTTGATTGGTAAATTGGTGAATTGGTTGATTGGTAAATTGGTTGATTAGGATTTAGTATTTGGAATTCCATTGGAAATTGGAAATTGGAAATTGAAAATTTAACTTCAGCGTTCCTGCTTTCATGTTTTAAGAATTTAATGTTTTAATGTTCTTTTCCAACTAACAACTTACAACTCATAACTCACAACTACTCATGTTCTTCCATCACAAACGCAAACCATTTTCCAAACTGGACAAGGTTCTCACCGGATTGCTTATTGGTAGCGCGATCGGATCGGTGGTTGGCGCCACACTCGCTCCTCAAGAAGGCAAAAAAACCAGAGACTGGGTGAGCAACCTTTTCCAAAAAGTTTCGCGCAGATATTCGTCCACCCCTCTCAATCAAGCTCTTTCCAACAAAAAACTCACTCCCGCTAAATTCTGGCGCGGGATTAAATTGTTTTTAAAAGGCAAAAAAGAAAACTAAAAGATGTGTAAGGAAAAAACATGATGAAAAAAACTGAGAACATAAAACGAGGTGAAATTATTATCTATAAATCCAAAGATGGACCTCAGTTAGACGTACACCTGGAACAAGAAACCGTTTGGCTCACTCAAAAACAAATAGCCACTCTGTTTAATACACAAAGGCCAGCTATTACAAAACATTTAAATAATATTTTTAAAGCCAGGGAATTAAAGAAAAATTCAGTTAGTTCCATTTTGGAACATACTGCAACAGATGGAAAAATCTATAGGACGCAATTCTACAACCTAGATACCATTATCTCTGTTGGTTATCGTGTCAATTCTCTACTGAGGCACGGTAAAATGTTCACAATAAAACCATATCTAATCTAATTCTAATGGATTCGGATAATCTTGGTAAAGCTCAGGGTTTTCCAGATGGCTTAAGTGTGTGTTCCAGGTATCCCATTTTGTTTTAAATTTATCCTGGTGCCTAGCAAATAAACCTAAAAGACGGAATAAATTTTCTTTATAACTTCCTCCCTTGCCGAACATCTGAATTTTGAAAAAATCCACAATATTCGTTTTATCACCATCATATTTAATTGAGAAATCGTGTAGTTCAGGGTTCCCACGGTATCTTTTCTCCCCACGCAATGTTTGGTAATCAAAAATCTCTTTAAATTTAGGCCCATCCATAATTGCCGCCGTCAAAGCTTCCTTAAAATAATGTCCGGCTGGATGGATTAGTTTCTTACCGCTCTCCATTTCCCACTCACGCAACTGATCGAAAAAGATGAAATGGGAAATTTCATGAACAGCAATCGGCACGACCGAAACAGGCTTCAACGTATCATTTTTCGTTTTAAAAATTGAACTATAGACAGAAAAATAGAAGGTACTGCCACCAAAGGGACTAAAGGGAAGTACCGTTGGCACAGCGGTATATTCCTTCTCTCCTAATTGAGGGTAATCCATTATTTCAGCAAGAACGCTTAACATTTCACTTGATTTTTCCAATTGTTCTTTGGCGGCGTTAAATGCCTCCTTCAGCTCTGTTGATTTTTCCTCATATATCCGGCTAATTGTTGCTCTAATAGCTTCAGTGGTCTCCATTACTTCTGGATAAGCCCGCAAAATTAAGGCTTTCTTGCCCGAATGTCGCGAATTATTCATAAAGCTTATGAATTGATTCGTATCCGCCTCTCTGTTCATCAAGATTGTTATCTTTGGCACCTTTAACATAAACAAGGTTATTACAATAATATTAAACAGCTTTAAGTGTTTAATGTCAATGGTGTACACTCCAATCCTCTCATGTCCTTTCCGCTATCATCTAACACCTATCATCTTTTTCTCCCCGCTTTCCGTCAAATGTTAAATGTCAAATGTCACCTGTCTCCTATCTCTATCACTTTATCCCCTTGTTCCCTTGTTCTCGTGTTTTCATGTTTCTATGTTTATAATCAAGCGTGGACACATGTATAAGCTTCAAAGAAAAGAGATTATTATAGTTTGACTCACATTGCTATGTACGCTACTATGTACATGTAATGCATTTCTAATTAAAAATTATGGATATTAAGACAACTTTGCCCATCTCCGAGGCAAGGAAAAAAATATTTGAAATCGCGAAAGATGTACAAAGGCCTAGCCGGTATTACACTTTAACTGAAAAAGGCCGTCCCAAAGCCGTGATTATATCCGCGGAAGAATTTGAATCCTGGCAGGAAACGATTGAAGTGATGCGTGAATTTCCGGATTTGGATAAAGATATTGCAAGGGTTGATCGCGCCGTTAAAAGCGGGGAACATAAAGAATGGACAACTCTTAATGGTTTGCTTAAAGAGTATGGTTATGTTTTATCCGATAAAGGAAAAGATAAATACCATGTACCAACTAAAAATAGAA
>CAZPDC010000093.1:0-2445 GCA_964585215.1 uncultured Candidatus Peribacteria bacterium | reverse complement strand
GCCACTGCTTTCTATGTCTGATTCTTTTTTCAAACTAAAAATCTACTGCCCCAATAAAACAAAGGAACCATAAATCATAAAAACACGAGAACAAAAGAGCAAAAAACAATTCAAACAAAGTTGAATTTCTGGTATAATAAAGGTGTCTTAAGCTTTATGAACGCAACTAACCAAATTAAATTGCCCCCTTCTTTCCGGCCCTTTTTTTGGTCGTACGATTTCCAGCGACTAAAACCAGCGCAACATAAAAAAACCATTATCACATCCGTGATTAACTATGGCGATTTACCGCAATGGCGCTGGTTGGCGCGCAATTATGGCAAAGGAACTGTAAATAGGATTCTGCGACAATCTCGCGCCGGTTCGTTTAGACCGCGGGCGTTTAAATTGGCCGTTTTGCTTTTTCCCGCTAAGAAATCACCATGTATCTTGAAGCGCTAACCACTGAAGGAAAATCTCTTTTGCCCATCCTGAAAAAATTCAGCGATTTTTAAGTTTAAATGACAAAATTACACGACAAAAAGACCTTGTCGGCTATGGCAAAAGCCTACCGACAAGGTCTTTAAAAATTACTGGACGATTTCAAGATCAAGTTTTGTATCCGCTCCAGTCACGGCATACTCATGTTTTAGGATTCCCCTCACCCAAACCGTTTTTTCCGTGTGAGGAGCCAACTTAATCCATTCGCTGTAAACCGGGTGCCTGATTCGACTACTTTTAATCACCTCATTTCCCACGAAGTTCAATAAAACGCCAAAGATACCTCCCCCACTCTTAGCTCCAAAATAATCCAAGAAAGGGAAAAACGACACCTTGGCGCGGATGGTCACATTGGATCTGTTCTCCACCACGCAGCCTAAGGCAATATTGGGAGAATAGGTGTGATAACCACCCGTACGCGTTTCTCCCGTGCCATACTGCTGTTTCAGACGCCAATCTTCTCCCCGAACCAGGCCGCGTTCTCCCACTTGTACTCCGCGGGAACGTAGTAGGTATAATTGTGCAGAGAGGAGCTTTGATCAACCTCAACACTACCTGTCGTCACATACTCTCGCACAAGCTCATAAGCCTTATCTTTGGCTTCATCGGCATGCCGGTTGTTGGGGTACTTCTGGCTGAAATTCCAATAGCTGCTCGTGGAGTCATCCTGCGCGTACGGCTCGTATTCCAGATCATCAATAAATTCGCGCGCTTCTCCGCAATAAGCGCTCTCAGGATAGTCTTTGAGGAATTGCCGGCAGGCGGGTATCTCATGTTTAGTTTTACAGTCAAACCAACGCACTCGATCAATCGCCTGTACGGCTTCTTCTTGAAAAGGAGAGGTGGGATATTTTACCAGAAATTCCTGATAACCTTCCACGGTGTCTTTTTCCTGATACGGCTTGAATTCCAATTCCGTGATTCTTTGCCGCGCGTCTTTTAGGTGAGGGGAATCAGGATAGGCGACTATAAACTGCCCGTAGCTCTCAATGGTATCCTTTTCTTGATAAGGAACAAATTGGAGTCGCGCGATGCTGATCTGAATTTCTTCCTGATAAGGATTAGCGGGATACTTTCCCGTAAACCTTTCATACTCTTCAATGGTATCAGTCACCTTACACTCCTCGTATTCCAGTTCCATAATTCGCTGGTTAGCCTCTTCCAAATGCGGACTGGTCGGATACTTTTCTCTAAAAGCGCGGTATTCCGAAAGGTTATCGCTTTCACGGCAAGTCTGATATTCCAATTCCATAATCCCGTCTCGAGCTTTTGTTTGGTATTTTTTCCACTCCTGATCCACGCGCGCGGTAAAACTTGCGGGAACCGGTAGCGCGAGAAAAATCTGATACGAATGTGTGCTGTTTTCAGAAGAAGCTTGCCTCCAAGCCACTCTTAAGATTTGCAGCTGAACCTCCTCGGCCCTATCCACCCATTCTTCTTTTTTGGGATATTTTCCGATAAAGTCCTGGTAGGCCTGGAGGGTATGAGTTTCCTGCGCCTTTTTGAAATGGTGTCCCGCGCAACCGGACAAAAACACCGTCGCACAAACCAAAAACAAATAAGCCAAAAATACTTTTCGCATTTTCCTTCTCCTTGCTTGTTGACCCTTTATTTTGAAGGATCAAGTTAATGTTTTAAATCCGCCACTAGAACAATCCAATCAGATTGCCGAGGGTGCGAGTAGTATTCTCCTTTTTAGTTAGGTCGTCCTTTCTAAAAAAGTATTTTTTGTTAACCTCGTATCGATCCTGCAGAAACTTAGCTACACAACTAACTTGTACCTCCGCGAGATCGCCGGAAAAAGAAACGATAGTTCCTCCCAGCGAGTCTTGTGGAGCAGTTAAATCTACGGAGTCAAGCTTGCTTGCTAAGCCACTTTTTTTCACCCAGCCTTTTCTCATCACAAAGACTTCTTCGCCAATCTTTAATTCAAATTGCGCGATGTATTTCTCTATTTTAACCTGC
>CAZPDC010000092.1:0-2462 GCA_964585215.1 uncultured Candidatus Peribacteria bacterium | reverse complement strand
CCAAGTACCAAATCCCAAATAAATTTCAATGCTTAAAATAAAAATGTTCAAAACGGGTTTTAATTTAAATATTTGAATTTTGATATTATTTGGAATTTGTAATTTTGAATTTAATTATCCAATTTCCATATTCCATATTCTATATTCCATATTCTATATTCAATATTCTGATTCTTTATGATTCTTGAGTCTGTCATCGGTCTGGAAATCCACGCGCGGCTTAATACTCGCTCTAAGATGTTTTGTGCTTGCGACAATGTTATTTTTGATCAAGCGCCCAACACCCAAGTTTGCCCAATTTGTCTGGGATTCCCGGGTATGTTGCCTGTGGTAAATCAAGAGGCGGTGAAGCTGGGAGTGCTGACCGCGCTAGCTCTAAGTTGCGAAATTTTGGAAGAGTGCAAGTTTGACCGCAAAAATTATTTCTATCCGGATTTACCCAAGGGCTATCAAATTTCACAATATAAGCAACCTTTAAGCAAAAAGGGGTATCTTGAGATTAAGAATCAACGTTTTGGGATCACGCGCGTGCATTTAGAAGAAGACGCGGGTAAATTAATTCACACTCAAGAAGCGAGCCTGGTGGATTTTAACCGTTCAGGTACGCCTTTGATGGAGATTGTCACGGAACCAGATTTCCGTAGCGTGGAGGATGTAGTGGTTTTTCTGAAAGAGTTGCAAAAGATTCTGCGTTGTCTGGGTAGTAGTCAGGCGGAGATGGAGAAGGGGATGCTACGAGTGGATGCCAGTATTTCTCTGCGACCGCAAGGGGAAACCAAACTCTATCCGCGCAGTGAGATTAAAAACTTGAATTCTTTTCGGGCTGTGCAAAAAGCTTTGAATTTTGAGATTAAAAGACAACAAAAATTATGGGAAGAGGGTAAACCGCAATCAGCTCAAGTTTCTTTACTGTGGGATGCCGATAAAGAAGAAACGCAATTTATGCGGGCAAAAGAAGAAGAAAACGATTACCGCTATTTTCCCGAGCCGGATCTGCCGCCTTTAAAAATCGAAAAAGACTTTATTGAAAAACTGAAACAAAATTTACCAGAACTACCTCTCGTTAAACAAAAACATTACATTGAGACTTTTGGGTTATCTAATGAAGTTGCGGGAATAATGACGAGCAACCCTACTCTTTCTGCTTTATTTGAAACTACAGGAAAAATTTGCAGAAATTATAAGAAAACGGCGAACTGGATTGGTTCAGTGGTGTTGGGACTCTATGACAATTTTGCGGATTTAAAATTTATCGCGGCAGATTTGGCGGAAGTCATTCAACTTGTGGAAGAAAATAAGCTGTCTAATCTCAATGGGAAAAAAGTCGTAGAGCTGATGCAAGCCACTGGTTTAAAACCGAACGTGATTATTGAAAAATACAATCTAGCGCAAAAAGATAATGCGGGTGAATTGGAACAAATTTGCCAAAAAATCATTCAGGCTAATTCTGAACAAGTCGCGCGCTATCGCGCGGGCAAAGAAACGTTACTTGGGTTTTTCATTGGGCAGGCAATGCGGGGAGTGGGAAATAATCTAGATCCTAAAAAGGTAAAGGAAACATTGGAAAGATTATTAAATTTTAAACCCTAAATAAATTTCAATGCTCAAAATGATATCTCTTCCTTGTCATCTTCAGGCTTGACCCGAAGATCTATTTTTAAACAAATGCAATAGATTCCCGATCGGAGTCGGGAATGACAAGAAATTAATCAACCATGGGTTTTGGTTTTAGGTTTTAAATGTTATTAGAAATTAGAAATTAGATATTGGAAATTAAATCAATATTAGTAATGCGTGCAGTGGGTTATAATAAGGCCAGATTTAATCTTCTATGTTTCTGATATGTTTAATACCACCCTGGATATCTTAAATTTCGTACTAGCGGTTGGATTCGGACTTCTGATCTTGGCGTTGGTTTATTTTATTTACAATCTCACGCGCACATTAAAGCTGATCCGCAGTCTGGGTAAGCAAGCAGCGATTTTGATGGATTCTTTTGAGAGCTATATCAAAATGCCCGCCAAGGTATTACTTGGCTTGATTGAAAGAGTGGAAAAAATGGTAGAAAAGAAAGAAAAAAGGAGAAAAAAAGAGTGATGGAGTAGAAAATCGAAAAACCGTCATTTGAAAAACGGGGTCACTGACCCTGTTTTTTTATGAAAGACAATCCTTAACATTTTTTTAAATGATAAAGAAAGACCCCACCACGCTATGACAAAACGACGCGTGGTGGGGCAAGAGCTGGAGAACGTAAAGCTATCGGCTTCACGGCTCCAAGTTTTGAAAACCCTCAACTTCTTCCGGCTGAGCAGGCCGGATTTCGAAAAAACAAAAATCAAGATGCAGTATCCAGTATAATGTAGGCGTAAAATTGTCAATACTTTTTTTATAAAATTAGTAGGGTCAGATCTTAACTGTCGGATCATACGTAAATTTCTTTGAATGAATAAGCTTCATTCCTA
>CAZPDC010000091.1:0-2498 GCA_964585215.1 uncultured Candidatus Peribacteria bacterium | reverse complement strand
CAAGGGGGCTTTAGGAATGAAGCTTATTTATTCAAAGTTATTTACGTATGATCCCAGTTTTTTAAATTTCAAATTCCAAGCACCAAATCCTAAATAAATCCAAATGACAAAATCCAAATGACAAATTCATCCTTCGCAGTAGCACTGCTACGGAGAATGGATCAAGCCCAAAGCCTAAATGATTGGAAAATTTAATATTTAGTCATTTAAACATTTATTTGACATTTGAGCTTTGAATTTAGTTAGACATTAGTAATTAGGTCAATTAGAAATTAGAAATTTACTTCTCTCTCCCCTCTCCATTCTTTACTCTTTGCCTTATGCCATTTGCTCTTTGCTCTTCATCTGTGGTATTTCTTATGTATTTCTTTTAGTCTTTGATTTGTGATATGCGTGTAAATTTGAGTAGTGGTAATACTGCTATGCCCCAGCATTTCCTGCACGCTACGAATATCGGCTCCTTCGCGTAAAAGTTCCGTGGCAAAGGAATGACGCAAGGTGTGGGGTGTGACTTTTTTAATAATCCCGGCTAAAAGAGCGGTTTTCTTTACCATTACTTCCACGCTAACCGTAGAAAGACGACGATTTTCCCCTCTTAGATCATCCGCAATTCCCGCATACCGACTGTGATTTAAGAATAAAGGTTCAAAATTATCCATTCGGCGGGAAAAATAGGTATTCAAAAAATCTCGAGCTCGCGTAGATAGAAAAACCACTCTGGTTTTGCCTCCCTTGCCTTTGATTAAAAACTCACCCGCTTTAAGATTAACCTGTTTGCGATTTAAACCCACCAATTCACTAACGCGTAAGCCGGTACTGTAGAGCATTTCCAAAATCGCTCGATCGCGCAAACCGTTTAACTTGGAAAGATCTGGAATTTGGAAAACTTTTTCTAATTCTTCTCTGGTTAAAAAACTCACTACACGCGCGGATTGTTTACCCAATTCAATTTTTTCCGGCGTCAAAGATGGAAAGTCGTTTTTAGCTAAGTACTTCAAAAACGCGCGTAGGGCAATGAGGTGGTAATTTTGGGTTTTGGCGGAAAGAGTGCGGCCATTTTTATCTTTCCAACGGTTGAGGTGAATGCGAAATTTACGCATTAATTCCAAATCAATCTGCTCGGACTGAAGATTACCCGCGAAATCCAAAAAACGCTTTAAGTAATGATGGTAATTTTCAATCGTTTTGACAGATTGTTGTTTTTCCACTTCGCAACATTCCAAAAAACGGTTAATCAATTCACTCAAGGTCATACAATTTATCTAAAGATTAATAGTTTTTAGTTTTGAGCTGTAATTTTGCATTTTGCACTTTGAATTTTACACTAAAATCACGCCAGTAATAATAAGTTGAACTTTTAGTTGTTACGCACTTATTTTCTCACACATTGTGTTGTGTCGCATTCCCACCGCACATCCCCTTCTGTTTGGGTGTTGGCAATCTGAATCTGTTTTTCTTCTAGGCGTTGGAGTATTTCGGCATGCGGATGACCAAATTTATTTTCTTTACCCGCGGAAATCAAACCAAATTGAGGATGAACAGCGGTCAAAAAATTCACGCTGGAACTTGTCTTGCTACCATGGTGCCCCACTTTCAAAAATTCCGCCCCAAGATAGGTAGGAGTTTTTAAAATTTCGATTTCCTCATTTGTTTCCATATCGCCGGTGAATAAAAATCGATTCTCACCATAAACAAGTTTTAAGATCATAGAGGTTTCATTTTCTGATTGTTGCAAAACAGGTCGGTCGGGGTATAAAAAATCCAACCAGAGATTTTCTTCCAAAAACAAATCTTGTTCCGGAAAAACAGTAACTTGATTAATGGCCTTTTCTTTTAAAATCTGCCGCCAGAGTTGATAGTGAGCGGAAGGGGCAATAGTTCCCGTTTCCAGCACGTTGGAAACTTCATATTTTTTCACTACTTCCAAAAGTCCCCCCAGATGATCCAGGTGTGGATGTGAAAGCAAAATAAAATCCAGGGTTTTATCCCAAAAAGGCAAGTACTGATTAAGTTTATGGAGCAAAAAATCTCCTTTGGGTCCTCCGTCAATTAAAAGATTTTTTCCATTCGGCGTGCGGATTAGAGCGGCATCTCCCTGTCCCACGTCCAAAAAAATTACTTTTAGCTTCGTTTGGCCAAAAAATAACTGCAAACTCAAAAGGGCTAAGACCACGGCCGTGATCACTCCGTAAAACCATTGCCATTGCCGGGGACTAATGGGAATCATGAAAACATTAAAGCACAAGAACACTAAAGTTAAATTTTCAATTTTCAATTCCCAATTTCCAAAAAATTATCAATGATCAATTTTCAATCATTTCTTGTTTTGCGTTTTAAGCTTTAATTTTTGAGCTTTTGTCAATCGTTAAATGTCAACTGTCTTTTCTATTTCACTACCATCTACAATCTAAAACCTATTTTATTTTATCACTTCGCCCTTTTTTCCATCGTTGCCAACCCCCTGCTAATAGACTTAATCCCACTAAAATCGTCGCTGC
>CAZPDC010000090.1:0-2519 GCA_964585215.1 uncultured Candidatus Peribacteria bacterium | reverse complement strand
AGCTTGCAGGGTTAAACCCTTTGGAACATAAATCAGCAAAAAAGCTAATAAGCTATTTATTTCTCTCACTATCATCTAACATCTTTTTCTACTTTGTGACTCTATGACTTTGTCACTTTATCACTTCTTTCTCTCCGTCACTTTCTACTCTCCTCTTACTTCCTGCCACAATTCCCTCGTTATCACCTTCAATACTATTAGCAGTCCTCCATACACCACTGCCCCAAGGGGTACTAAAAGCAACAGGTTCCAGTTTTCCAGCCAACGGTAGGTAAGCGGCTGGAGCCAATACACCACCAGGGTCATCAGGAGCGCCGCCAGTGTGATTTTAAAAGTATTCTTAAAACGCAATTGTAATTTGAAATAACACCGCACGTACAGATAAGACAATATCAGCATTACGATTTCAGAAAGAATCGTAGTGGCCGCGGCCGCCCGAAACCCCCAGTAAGGAATAAAAATAAAATTCAGCACCACATTACAGACCACACAGGCTAGATTAATCCAAAGCAGTTTGGTTTGTTGATTTAAGGCCACCAAAAGATAACCAAACAAATTCGCCAAAAAGGTGAAGATTAAAGTGAAAATGATGATCTGCAAGGCAATGTCTGAACCATAGTACCCCTCGTTGAGCCGGCTTAGAAATTTAGGATCGGCGAAGGCAAACACAAAAGGATAAGCCAACACATAAACCCCTCCCACGATTGGCAAAGCTGTCGCGAAGAGAAAATCAAAGGAATGTTGAACCAGCGCATGAATTTTTTGGTTCTGCTCTTTTAAATAGCGCGCCAAAACAGGTAAAAGCGAATTTAGAAAAAATTGGGGCACAATCATTGTAAGTTCCAAAACTTTCGCGGCCACACCGTAGATACCTACCTCCGTATCGCCTTTCAGTAAGGAAAGAATAATAATATCCACTTTGAGATAAACCGTGTTCAAAAAAAGCGCGATGCCATAGGGCAAGGTGGTCCAGAGTAGTTTCTTCCAAAAACTAAAATCAAAGCGCAGTTTGATTTCCGTGAATCTTTTGGTTTCAAAATAGGTCAAAATCAACATCACCAGATTCCCCGCAATACTGGCGGCAATCAACCAATAAAAAGCGTTGGAAATAGTAGGATCGGTCAATTCTTTTTTAGCGTACCAAACCCAAACCACAAACAGCATAAACCCCACACTCACCGCTTTGCCCACCACTGTCGCCAGAGTGGCGATCCCCATCTTTAAATAAGTTTGTAAAACACTCGTCAAGGTACCGTTCAAAAGCGCCAGCACGACACTGCCTCCCGCGACGACCACACCCCAAGGAATCCAACTGCCTCGATATTGCGGCACTAGCACTACTACGCCCATAGATAGTAGAACACTCAAAATCACCAAAACTAAACGAATGGTTAAAACATTGCCTAAAATGTAGGGCACCTGTTTTAAGTCTTTAGACATTTCTCGAATCGCGATGGTAAACAAACCCAGATCAGCGATAATACCAAAAAAGGCCAGATACTGGTAAACCGTGGTATATTGGCCAAATTCCGACACGCTTAAATACTGCGCCAAAATTTTAATAGACACCAAGCCCAGCGCCGCCGTACCGACCTTGCCTACAATCTGAATTAAAGTGGAAGATAAAACCCTCCGCGCCGTAGTCATAAGTCAAAAAGCAGGTGCCATTGTAGACCAAAAACATTTTAGAACAAACCACAGTTTTAGAACGATTCAATCAGTTTAGCAATTTCTTCTACACTCTTTACACTCTTTACCCCTTCTAATAGCTTCACCAACCTCTCCATTTCTTTTTTAATTTTCATTTTTTTGTCTTCATCCACACCACCTTTTTTCGCAAAAAATCTCAAAGCTAGTTGTGTTTGGCAGTTTATAGTATCAATAAGATTATTCACACCATGCAACAACAACTCTTTCCATTTTTCCAAAAAGATTTTGTCTTTTTCCTTTAAATTTAGATTGTTAAAATTAAAAATAAACAACAACTTTATCGACTGGGAAAACTTAAGCACGTTATTTCGTAATAAAAAGAGCATTTTCTCTGAACAACAATGCCCCTCATAACCTTCCAAAAAATTACGTAAAAAAACTTCAAAACGATTACTTTTAAATTTATTTAATAAAATAAGAGAAAAAGCTTTCCCTAAAAAGACCTGTCTTTCTTCTGCTAACCTTTCCGCCTCTGGTAAGAGATTTTTTAAATCAATTTCATTAACATTCTCCTTGTTTTTTGGTGACTTATTTTCTTTTGAATCAGAGTCTGAAAAATGATTTCTTTCTTCCATAAAAAAATCTTAGTACTTCTACTTAACATCTAAAAAGGCAAAAAATCAAATTTAAATTTAAAGCTTTCAAACGGGTGGCATTCTTGTAAAATGCTTTCTGCTCGGGCAAATGGCGGAGGCAGATTCATCCTTCGCAGTAGCCCTTTGTGGGGATGTGGTGGAATGGTAGACACGCTAGCTTCAGGAGCTAGTGAGAGCAATCTCGTGGAGGTTCAAGTCCTCTCATCCCCACCA
>CAZPDC010000089.1:0-2570 GCA_964585215.1 uncultured Candidatus Peribacteria bacterium | reverse complement strand
AAGGGGGCTTTAGGAATGAAGCTTATTTATTCAAAGTTATTTACGTATGATCCATTAAAACGTTATTCCCCCGCCTTGGCGGGAGAATTGGATGCTTTAATAACTGTCAGATTCTGGGCAAGCCAGAATGACAGTTAACGGTTTATAGTAAATTATCTCCTGTCTTCGTTCTGTCAGATTGTTCTAGTTCTTTTTTTGACCTCTCTGTTCTTTTTTTGATTTCTGTTTCAAAACGTTCCAGTGTCTTGACGCGCTCGGGCAAAGCTTGTTCTAGAGATTTTTTTAAGCCTCGTTTTTGCGAATCTTGTTCAAATTTTTCTAAAACCGTGGCCTTGCGCGGCAAGTTTCTTTCCGCGTCCGCCTGAATTCCAGCCTGGATCCTGCTTTCTAATCTTTTTTCAAAACGCTTGAGAATTTCAATATTTTGCAAGATGCGACCAAAAGTAATGCCTGTCGTACGCCTCTCGGTAATCTCTCCCGCCTCCACCTGGTGACGCTTCTTCTTTAAGAGATACCCCAATAACAGATAACCAGCCACCAAATACGGTACAATGAGATACACCGCGTTCCATTCCAAAATTACATCAAAAATCATGTGCAATACAATCGCGACGAACACGCCTAAAATAATTTGCTGCTGATGAAAAAGGGCATGTCCTTTGAGGTTAAAAATTTTGGCAATTCCCCGCACTAAAAAATAACCCCGACTTTTCTCTTGCGCTTGTTTAAGTTCTTGAGTGGCAAAATAAGCTAAACCATAGAAGTAGCCGAACACTCCTGAAAAACACACGTGCGCCAATGTGGAAAACAAAGAACGAAAGACAAAAGGAAAAAGTAAAATGCCAACCTGATGAATATATTGTCCTGTTTTAGGGTTTAAAAGACATTCTTTGGCTTGAATTTCTTGGAAACTGCAAGCCGAAAGCCAGATGCGATCAATAAAATAGATAATATTTTCCAGAAAGGCAAACCCTAGCGCCACCATGATACTATAAAGAATCACGTCATCCACGCCTCGATACTTACCATCGTCCATAAATCGCACAACAAGGTGCTTGGAAAATTCTTCCATCGCTCCCACCATCAGGTAATACCAAATCGCGCGTTCCAGAGAAAGGTTGAAAAAATAAGCGAGTAGTCCCACAAAAACACCCAAAGAAATAAAAAGCAGGGGCTCTTCCAAAGACCGCGCGAGCGTACGTTCAAAAACCCGTAGCTTAGTTTCGCCGGAAAGTATCCCAATTATAAAAGTAGCGATTGCTGTAAAAAGATAAATTCCCAGCGCGACCAGAACGCTCACCGCTACAAAAAAGAGGAAATTTTCCCAGCTCGGATTCTGTGTTAGTTTTTCAATGTGTCGAAAAATATTGATGTGTTGCAAACTCAAACTGCCAATTTTTAGTTTGTGCGACCAAATCTCTTGATAAAGTAAAATCGGGGCTACCGAAAATAGTCCCGCGAAAAAAGAAAGGAAAGCCGTTTTGCGATCAGCCGCGCTTTTCTTATAAAAAACATACCCCCAAATTAGCGCCGGCAGAAGCGCTAGGAGCACTCCGATAAAATACTGCATAATAGTGGTCAGGAGCTCCACATTATTTACTCCATTCACAGGAAAAGTGGTTTAAAAGCTGACTCTATGATAAGCTAAGCAGGGCAAATCACAAGAACACTAAAACGCTAAAATAACAGAACACTGAAACATAGAAATTAGAGAATGATAAAATAATTTTAATGGTTTTTTTTATTGTTCTCGTGTTTTATTATTTTAATGTTCTTTTGTTCACTTGTTCATTTGTTTTATTGTTCTCGTGTCCTTATGTTTTCCGACTCTCACGCACACCTTGATTTTAACAATTTCATCTCTGATTTTGAGGCAGTTTTAGAGCGCACGGAAAAGGCGGGAGTTCAAAAAATCATTAACGTGGGCGTTTCCCTGAAAACTTCTTTTAATTCTCTCTCACTCGCCCAAAAATATCCCCAGATTTGGGCTGTGGTCGGTATTCATCCCGGTGAATTTAATAATCATTGGACCGACCTAGAACAGCTGGAAAAAATGATTCAAAATAACTATAATCAACCTTCCTCTAAGCTGGTAGGTATCGGCGAGATTGGACTGGATTACCATGAAAATCCTAATAATTCTGCCGAACAAGAGAAATTATTTGTCGCCCAACTGCAATTGGCTCAAAAATACAACCTGCCCGTGATTATTCACTGTCGTGATGCGTTTGAGGAAGTTCGCCAACTTGTGCAGGATAATTTGCCTAGGGCTGGGGTATTTCATTGTTTTTCCGGCAATCTCGCCCAAGCCCAACAAGTCTTTGAATTAGGAGAAAACTGGCTCATTGGTATCGGTGGAGTGATAACTTTTTCTAACGCCAAAATTCTGCAAGAAGTTGCGCAAAAATTTTCCCTAGAAAAAATTCTACTGGAAACCGACTGTCCTTTTCTCGCCCCCGAACCCCACCGTGGCCAACGTAATGAACCAAGTTACATTCCCCTCATCGCTCAAAAGATCGCGGAACTCAAAAATCTTTCTCTAAAAGAAATCGCCCAAGTAACTACGGCTA
>CAZPDC010000088.1:1049-2588 GCA_964585215.1 uncultured Candidatus Peribacteria bacterium | reverse complement strand
ATTTTATCAAGAGGAGACACCCGTGAAATAACGCGCAACATTGGCAGTCGTTTTTTTAAATCCTCGTCTACTAACGCTTGAAGTTCTGTGGCGTCAATGATACTACTGTCGTTAATTTGCATACCAACTTCCCTAGCAACTGCTTCGGCAGTACCGCGATGATCACCGGTCATAATCACTGTTTTTATCCCTGCCAGTTCAACACGACGGACTGCTTCTTTAACACTCGGTCGAACCGGGTCGCGTAACGTTATCAAACCCCTAAAAGAAAGGTGGGTTAATTTCAAATCTTTTGAAAAAGTAAAATCTTCTTTTATCTCAATTTCCTTAGTCGCAACTCCCACAACGAGTTCGCCTGATTCAGCCAACAAGTTGATTGTTTCCAAAGCCTCTTTTTGCTCTGCCAGATTAAGCGTTGAGTGATTAATAAAAATATCTGGCGCACCGAAAAATACCAATATGTGTTTTCCGCGATCATGCACAAGGGAAGCAGAAAATTTATTGACCGCGTTAAACGGGAGAAAGTTCAAAATTGGAGTTTTGTTTTTAACTTCCTCAACCGCTATACCTCGAAGCGTAGCGGATCGCACCAATGCCGCCTCTATCGCCCGGCCGCTCATTCGCCATTCCGAAGGTGGATCATTGCGGTTTTCTATAAGGACATTTGTATTAAGAAGTGCGAGTCCAAGTAATTTTTCCTCCCCCT
Source organism: uncultured Candidatus Peribacteria bacterium (assembly GCA_964585215.1). Lineage (GTDB taxonomy): Bacteria > Patescibacteriota > Gracilibacteria > CAZPDC01 > CAZPDC01 > CAZPDC01. The sequence continues at coordinate 1,882 of CAZPDC010000088.1, read as the reverse complement.
CGTTTTCAACTGGCAATACCTTGTTTAGTTCCATTTTTGCCATTGTCAGAGTTCCCGTTTTATCAGTTAAAATGACGGTCGTGCTTCCCAACGCTTCGGCGGCAACCAACTTCCTGATAACACCCTTGCGCCGCGCCATACGCTGTACGCCTATCGCCAAAATTACCGTCATCGCCACGGGCAAACCTTCCGGAACTGCTGAGACGGCAATTGCGATAGATGTTAGGAACATTTCCACTCGTGAATATCCCAGAGCGACACCGGCACCAAAAATAACTATTGTAAGGATGCTTAAAAAGAACCCTGCTTGTATACTAAAACGCTTGATCGCTGTTTGCATCGGCGTTTCTTCTCTACGCGACTCAACGACCAAGGCAGCGATTTTTCCCAGTTCTGTAGAAAAATCTGTTCGACAAACCATTGCCGTGCCCATGCCTTGTATGACAAGCGTACCGGCAAAAACCATGGAACGCTGATCGCCCAAAACCGCATCAGTATTCACCGGGTCAACCGATTTCGACACCGGTAAAGATTCACCAGTAAGAATCGCTTCATCAATCTGAAAATCATTCACAAACACGAGCCGTCCATCCGCAGGAACACGATCGCCTTGCGCGAGGCGCATAATATCTCCCGGCACTAAATTTGCGGCATCTATTTCGCGCTCTAAGCCGCCACGAACAATTCGTGATCGTTGTTTGAGATATGTTTTAAGTTCCGCCAGTGCTTTTTCTGCTTTATGTTCTTGATAAAATCCGAGAGCGGCGTTGACAATGACGGCAGAGAAAATAAAAAACGCATCACGGTAATGGGCAATAAACAGTGTGACAATA
>CAZPDC010000088.1:0-1039 GCA_964585215.1 uncultured Candidatus Peribacteria bacterium | reverse complement strand
GCTTTTGACCTGAAAAAATACCTGGGAAGCCTGGAGAAAATAAAAAATGCATCACGGTAATGGTTAATAAATAATGTAACAATACCCGCGAAAAGCAAAATTAAAATCAACGGGCTTTTAAACTGACTCCACAGAATAAAAATCCAGGGGGCTCGTTGCGATTTCTCAATGACGTTTGAGCCAAATATTTTTAATCGCACCGCCGCCTCCTCTTCTGAAATTCCATCGTGTATATCTGTTTGTAAAACATCGACAATCTCTGACACCGGCAATGCCCAAAAAGAACGTTTCTGTGTTTTGGTTGTAATTGTTTTGTACATCATAACGATTGAGCAATTAGTCCAATTACCAGAATGCCCAAAGAGTTTAGTAAAAATGAAAGCGGGATAAAGAGCGAGGTTCTCATTTTAGAAAGACCCATCATTGTTAGCCCAAGCTCGTCTGGAAGCGGTGACGCAACAATCAACGCTCCCACAAGTGGGACGAGCCACCTAAAGAGTCTTAGATGAAAAATAGATACCCATCTTCCAAATTTAGATTTTTTTATTAAATACAAAAAGTCATCAGCCAATCTGTCTTTAATAAATCGAAAAATGACCAAATCTCCGACCAGTGCCCCGATCCCGCCAAAGAAAGCCACCAAAAAGATGGAGTTGGATTGGGCAATTTCTGCAAGCACAACTGTTGCTGGAGCGACCGTAAAAACAGAAACAAAAAAATATACCTGCCACAAAACTACCAACAAGCTTCAATTCCTGCGTGGATGTCAGCAAGTTTTTAAGCGCCCCCGTTTTTACAAGAATTACGGCTATAACAATACTGAAAATGATAATTCCCAAATCTCTCATTAAATTGTTTTTAGGATTTTCCATGAGCTTAGTGGTAATTTTTAAAATCTATACAAACAAGCGCTCGGATTACTCCAGTACTGCACAGCCATTTTAATACAAATTTAACCATAAATCAAAAATTCAGGCCTAACCAAAACTGAATAAGTTCACTCACATATTGGACTGCGAAGCAGAACAATATGCAAACA
>CAZPDC010000087.1:0-2664 GCA_964585215.1 uncultured Candidatus Peribacteria bacterium | reverse complement strand
AGGAAATTTGAATCCACCGGTTGTTGATTCAATAGTGCCAGCCACAGTAAGCTTCTGGCCCGGCGTTGTTGTTCCTATTCCGACATTGCCGTCAAAAATAGCGTTGGACCAGCCACGCAAAACACCTCCAATTCCCAAAGCGCCTTCTTTGTATTGGCTAACCGTGCTAGTGGTTATTGGCGGCGCCATGTTGCAGTTGGGAGGGTCACACGATGGGCCACCAGCATCCCCCAAAACATAAAACCCAACCACAAACAAAAGAACCAAAACTCCAAAAACTAAAGCAACAGATTTTGATGAAATTTTTTGATGCATCATATTAAAAATAAAAGCGTTTATTAAATTATTTTATCAGGGCATAAAATTCTGTCAAGTAAAGTTATGCACATCTTAAAAGTTAAAACTCAAAAGTCAAAAGTCAAAAGTTTTTCTTTTTTAATTTCATAACGCCAGCAGCCAACATATTGGCAATTTCAAAAGCCTCTTTTAATAATTCATTATAGCATCTTATTTTTAAATTTACTTTTGAATTTTGAATTATAATATCATTTCTTTTGTCAAAAAAAATTAAAAAAAGAACTAGTCCTCTCTTCTTTAGAAAAGAAAAACTAGCTCTTACGAGATCTATATTTTGAACTGGACTCACTTCCAGTCTTTTATATAGACCCCATATTGGGAACCATAATAAGAACCCCAGTTAACCCAATCCTTGCCACCCTTCGATCCAGAGTCGCCCCAACTCCAACCGCTAAACTTACCCGTAACTCTATCAAAGACCACATTAAACACAATTTCAGCTTTTGGAGATTTATAGTTGTCATTTGAAACGCAGAGCGAAGCTCCGTTTTCCTCTGGGTCAGTGATGTTTATAAATCTCCCCCATCCAATTAACTTATTGGATTCGCGGATTTTGCAATAAGTAATTGTTCCTATCCACGGACTCTGCAAATCTGCTGACTCAAAACTTAGCGTCCCAACTGTTGATCCCCATGCATATCCAGAAAGGGTTCCTAAATTACTTTTTTCATCCCAAAGTAATTGAACCCCTTCAAAATCTATCTCACCGCTATATACTCCGTACGCCCTCCCTGCAAGGTGAAATGTTGTCTGGACAACTACCGTCACACTCACATTTTTTTCATCAGTTGCTCCCTTGTTATCCCGTACCCTACAACTGATTGTAAAAGTATCAGGAGTGGCTGGCGCTTGCCATGGGATTATAGGACCAGGCACGCCTTGGATTAGAATTGTTCCACCAGTCGCACTCCATTGATACTCTAATGGATCTCCGTCAGGGTCGCTTGCATTACAAGTAATGGTCGCTATCTGGCTACGGAAAATCAGAGATGGAGTCGCGCTCAAAGACTCTATCACAGGCGAGTTGTTTGACGGAACCGGTGCTGGTGCAACTGTCGTAAATTTCCAAACTGCCCCAACAGTTTCTGAACCAAGATTGTCTCTACTAACCACTTGCCAGTAATAGGTAGTACTTCCGATCAAGGCACCGGGATTATAGCTTGCCACAACCTGATTAGCAGAAACTAAAACAGGTGGGCTTACAGTACCAAAGTAGACATCGTAAGTCACTGTGTTGCCTATATCTGGATCACCACCCGCCCAGGACAATGGAGTGCTGGTAGCAATCCCTGTTGCGTTATTTAATGGTATGGGATTGGTAACAATCGGCACGTGATTCACTGGCTGTGTCGGTATCTCTATCCCTTGTTGGGCTTCTAAAATCTTTCGGTCTATTTCCTTAATTTTTTTTTCCAAATTTATTGGACCCCCGAAAGAAACAATAGAAGCACAAACCATAAATACCAATGTCAATCTCTTCATTCTAATCACCTCCCAACTGAAACGAAAATAATATTCCATAAGCGGGTTCAATTCCGGTTACAGAAATTTTCGTTTTTTTATCTTTCATCCCTATGTACGTTGCTCCGGCATACGCATTTAGCGCGAAGTTTTGAAGGCAGAAAATTTTCCCCCCGACGGAAATTTGAACCGCGTATCCTGTCCCTTTACTTACTTCTCCCTTAAACTCTGGGATATAATTAATCCCGAGTTCGCAATAAGGGAATAGTTTTCCCGTCCGATTCTTCTTCTTATCATCCTGATTATTGGCAATTATCTCTATTGAATTCGCATATCTCGCGTATGTTATTCCATATGCCGAAAAGTCAGTTTCGCTTTGATAAGAAATTCCCCCTTCGTTTTTTCCAGAAGAATAACTTATCTTTCTATAACTCTTCCCCGTGGTTTCAAATCCCCATTGAGCAAACACTTTCCCAGAGAATCCGGCTAGCATAAATGCAACCAGCACCATCAAAAATATTCTCTTCATTTCATTTACCTCCTTTTCTATCTTTTCTGTAATTCTTTCCATTATTAGCCATTATAGTTCTTTAAAAAAAGACCCATTTGACTATTTGGCAAAGAACTAACTTAACTTTTTCTGTTTTGATTTTACTATATAACAATACCATTTGTCAAGTTTTTGCGTAGGGTTTTAAAGAATTATTTGAAGAATTGTTTTTAAAGGAAACAGGTAATGTTTGGAGGTCGGGCCTCCAAACATTGTTTTACATTAGAAAAACTCTGGAAGCGTTGAAGACAAAACATCTCGTCCGCATAATCTGAATATTACACTTACGCCAGAAC
>CAZPDC010000086.1:0-2706 GCA_964585215.1 uncultured Candidatus Peribacteria bacterium | reverse complement strand
TCAAGGGGGCTTTAGGAATGAAGCTTATTTATTCAAAGTTATTTACGTATGATCTGGAAATTCAGCCTTTCGTTTCCCTCTTCCAATCTTTAATCTGGAATCTTAAATCCTTCCAGGCTACACTTTGTGTTTTCCTCTCAAATCTTCTCCTCCGAGCAAGTGCAGATGCAGGTGTCGGACAATTTGACCACCCAGCTCGTTCACGTTGAAAATCAGTTTATAGCCCGCCGGACTTTGCGCGTTGCCCAGCTCGCGGGCCACGCCAATCATTTTACCTACCAGATTTTCTTCTTCTTTTTTCAGTTCCGCCACGGATTCAATGTGTTTTTTGGGCACGATTAAAAGATGCAGTTTGGCGGAAGGATGGATATCGGGAAAAACCACGATCTCTTCGTCTTGATAGACAAAAGTGGTTGGGATTTCACCCGCGCTGATTTTACAGAAAATGCACCCCATAGGAATAGAAGTTAGAATTTAGAATATGGAATTATAAACAATAGGAAAAATTCTATCTAATAAGCTAAAAAGCTACCAGCTATTTCTGCACTACTGTAATCACTCTCGGGTTGGGCGCGATGACGTTTCCTTGTAAGTCGGCGATGTCGCGCAGGGTCAACTGATAACTTTCTTTGGCTTGTTTTGTGATTCCTTCCAATTTAAGCACGGCTTTACGATCTTCACAATTTACTTCCGTGATACGCACCGTATCGTGCGAGGCGTTTTTGAGGTCTAAATCTTCTACTTGATAATTACGGAGATCGGCACAGGTTTCTTGCAACACCGGCTCGTTAAAATGCAATTCAAGGGTATTCAGAGCGGTGAATTCCTGAAAACCGATCAGGGGGGCGAAACGATCTTCCGTCCAGCTTAAATCCAAAATCTGATCCTTGTCTAAAATCTTTTGGAAAACCGCCACATTCTCACGCGTCACAAAATCCTGACTGGAAATTAAAAAATCAATCGGAGTACGCACCGTCACGCGGTAAAAATCGAGCGCGGTACCCGGCTGTTTAACTAAATACAAACGGTAAAAATTGGGCCGGCTGAAAATTTCCGGTGACAAAACAAAACGGTACACCAATTCTTTGGTTTGTTGCGGTTCCAGGTTGATTATATTACCCACGGACTGATAACCCAATTCTTCCTGTAAATGGGTCCCGACCGGTGTTTCTAAAAATTTAACCCCGAGTGGCAAAAGCGTCCTCACATAACCCTTGAAGGTATAACTCAAAGGCTCGTTGTAATCACCGCGGTGCGAAAAACGCAGGGTTAATTTTCCCTCCGCTCCGTATTTACCCACTTGACCCGCTGAATCCTTAATCTCTACTTGATAATCCACTTCCCGCAAAATGTAACGATCAGATTTCATACCTCCCAGATTCGCTTCCGAAACCGCTAAAAAATCACGCTGACCGGGCTTGGGTAAAACACCTCCAAAATGGCGCAAGTTAATCTCGCGCTCCAGACTAACATTTTTGAAATAAACCAAAATATTTTTTTCTTTTAGACCCTGCTCTAAAAGCAGGAAAAAATTATGGTAATAGGGAACGTTATAAACCACTTGTCGGATAATCTTTTTAAATAATACCCTGAGGACATCTTTGCGTTCTTGCAGGTCTTGCAGATTATGTTTATCAATGTCCGTGACACTATGCTCCAAGAGGCTGAATAAATTTTCACGCCTAAAAACCAAATCCCCCACCTGCACTGTCTTTAAAATTTCCAGTAAGCTTTCCAAAATGGAAAAATTCACCGCGATGACTCCGTCAATTCTCTCTTGTGGAAAATGACGCTGATAAAAACTAATCAGTTCCTCGCTGGCCACGGCAAAATCGGGCGACCAGTTGGCGTCTCGGAAAGCGTAACCTTTGTAATAAGGACTGTTTAAAAGTTCCTTCATCGGATAAGGCGGTTCAATAAATTCGGTATTTTCTTCCAGCGCGTACACATCCTTAATCTCCAGTCCCGTGAGCACGGCGTTTTTAAATTTCAACACGCCATAGGCGGAAATAAATCCGCCCGTGGGACGCAATTCATTGTTGTTTTGAAAAACGACCAAGTAGCTGCGAGAAGAAAACGGCAAGCCGGCCACTTTGAAATAGCGCGGGATAAAAAAACGCAGGTCCTCGGAAATCAACAGCAGCCAGACCAGAAAAGCCGCAATTAAAATGCCAACTATTTGAACAAAACGAATGAGTAAACGTGAAGACATATAAACAAATTTTCAATTACCAATTTCCAATTTCCAATGAAAATCCTAATAGAAACAAATTACTAATTACTTAGTCTTTGACTTTGTCGGATCAAGTGTTTTTTCTTTGAGAAAATTTTGAGGTAAATTAGAGGGGAATTATTTAACCCCTTGGACCTTCCCTGTCTTTGCCCCCCTGACAAGGGGGGATTAAGGGGGGTTTGAGTTCCTACGCGTGCGGTTCTAGCTTGTATAAATCCCCCAACCCCCTTTATCAAGGGGGCTTTAAGGAATAGGTTAAAATATTCCCCGTTAGTTTATCTTATTTTTTTGTTCATCTGACATTTAAATTTTCATTAGAAATTGGAAATTAGGAATTAGAAATTATTTTCCTAGCTTCCCGTGTCTTCCACTCTTTCAAAAATCAGTTTGAGGATGTTGACAATCAGGGGGTAAGACAAGATCACCACGAGCAAACCAATAATCGCGTTTTTTAAACCGCTCATCCCCTTTTT
>CAZPDC010000085.1:0-2778 GCA_964585215.1 uncultured Candidatus Peribacteria bacterium | reverse complement strand
TGGTCCTTCTTTCTTCTGTCTGATTCTATTTTTAGCGTCTTTGTAGTTGGTGCAGTACCATTCAATAAAATTGTCCCGCGTTTGATCGGCATGGTTAGTATAAGTTTCCAGGAAAAGCTGCACAAAATCACTCTCTTTACCTTTATGCCACTCCAGTTTGGCTATTTTTTCTTCTTGGGGTAAAGACCAACGTTGAATTTTATCTTCCACTTCCGCGCGTGGTTTGCCATAGCGTTCGCGGGAAACCTTGAGGATTTTTTCTTTTAACCCTTCTTCAAGCGTCACTTTCACGGGTGGGAACATAATGGCAGACAGAGGGCGAGTGGGAATGTTGTCAATCAGAAGCTTGAGATAAGATTCTCCTACCCCCAAAGAAAGCAGATCATTGGGTAAAACCTTTTCTTCAAATTGTTTGCTTAAATATTCCGCGTCATCGTAGCCGACTTGAAAAGAAACCACGGTGCCCACATTGCCAAAAACAGCGTCTTGCACGGTTTCGGGCATTTGGGCAATGTATTGATTGGCCAGCGTGAGGTTTAGCTTATATTTGCGTGCTTCGGCTAAAATTGAAGCGAAAGCGTCCGTGGCGAAATTTTGAAATTCATCCACGTAGAGGTAAAAATCTTTTCTTTCTTCTTCAGTCTGATTGGCGCGCGACATCGCGTCCAACTGAATTTTAGTAATCAGCATGGAGCCGAGCAGGGCGGAATTGTCTTCTCCGATTTTACCTTTGGAAAGATTGGCAATCAGAATTTTGCTTTTATCCATAAAGAAACGGAGGTTGATACTGCTTTTAACTTGCCCGATAATATTGCGAATAATCGGAGAAGATAGAAATTGTCCCACTTTATTTTGAATGGGGGCCAGCGCTTCCGCTAATTGACGTTTATCCCACTTGGTATATTCTTTTTCCCAAAAATTTCTAACCACGGGATTGGTTACGTGTTTCACGACTTGATAGCGAAAAAGGTCGTCCGTGTACATACGTAGAATTCCCAGCATGGTAGTGTTGGGCGATTCCAAAAGTGCCAAAATCGTGTTGCGCAAAATGTATTCCAAGCGTGGTCCCCAAGATTCGGCGTAGAGTTTCTTGAAGATACTGACGATGCCGGAGGCAATGATGGAATTAAACTCCGGATTGTCATTTTCAAACAGGTTGAAGGAAACGGGATACTCTACATCGGAAGGATCAAAAATTACCACATCATTGACGCGGTGTTTGGGAATGAAATTTAAAACATGGTCGGCCGTGGAACCGTGTGGATCAATAATCGCCACGCCTTTGCCATTCATAATGTCGCTATACAGCATATTTTCCAAGAGCGTGGATTTACCCATACCGGTTTTACCAATGACATAAATGTGTCGACGTCGATCATTGGTTTTGATGCCAAATTCGGTGCCATAGCCACGGAAATTAGTCCGTCCCAACAGCGTGAGTTCTGTACCCGCTTCTCTGGATGTGGGAATGTTGGAAGGCGGTTCCAACTTTCTGGATTGCACCCAGTCTAGGTTGGGTGTTTCCACAAGCACATTAGGAAAATGGTACAGAGTAGCTATTTCTTCAATATTTAGAACGAAAGGTTTTTTTAAAGACCGCTTGAGATAATTATTTTTTGCCTCTAGAGAGAGAGTGACCTTACGATTCGTAAAACTATTCAGATGAGGCAGACTGAATTGTTTGAAACTGGCGGCTAATTCGCGCACTTTATTTTTTAAACCAGTTTTGTTATTAGAAAGATAAGTAATCCGCAGACTAGCCTTGTAACTAAGTTTAATAATTTTATCCAGGCTGGCGGAAAGTGGATCTTCTTTATCGTGTAAACGCGAAGTTCTTTCCGTGAAGTCGGGCCCTTTTTCAATCGTTTCAGGGGTGAGCGCGCTGGTGAAAAAATTCAGCACACTAAAAGGGAAAAGAATTAATCTCATCCATTTATGAGGAGTGGCCAAAAGATAAAGCTGCACTTTGCCAAAGAGATTCAGCTTGCCTTTGTGGATAATACTGGCGCATTTGCCGCCAATATGGCGCCAACTCTCTCCTAGAGGGCTAAGCACGATCTGTAGCCAGATCGCGTCTTCTTTGGAATTCAATTTTGAAAGAGAGGCCGTAATGCCGGAAAGGGGATCTAGCATTTCTCCGGTGGCCATATTTTCAAATTGCGGATAGCGTTTAATGGGAAAAATGTCGTGATTAATAAGTCCCAACTCCACAGAACAAGCGTATTTGGTTTGAATCTTTTGGGTGTAGTCCGTGACTTCCACAATGTCAATTTCGGGATACTGCGCGTAGATTTGGTCCATAAAGAAGTTTTTGAGCGGTTCGGGACACCAGATATAAAAAGAGACTCTGCCGTTGCAATTAGCGATTTCCAGAGAAAAACCTTCTTGACTAACTCCTTTTAATTTATCTAGCCAAGAAATTTTGCGCGCGATACCGTGCAGATTGGCGTAAAGTTGTTCCGCGAAAATCGGTCCTTTTTCGTTTTCCTTGGAGACGCGGATGGAAAAAACCGTATGTTTTTGTTGCGCGTTGTATTTTTTGCGTTGGTGGTTCAAAAAAAGCTTATAAACGAGCTGAAGCAGGAGATAAGCCGCTAAAACGTACAACAGAATTTCGCCCACTCTAGGCATAATTTTAGTTAAAACTATTTTTCAACCTTATTATACCAGAAAAAAGACTCAATTTACAATTGATGCTGACTAGCGATTTACTTGATTTTAAAGGATCATACGCTTTTTCCTTTGAGAAAGTTTTGAGCTAAATTATTTAACCTTCTT
>CAZPDC010000084.1:0-2867 GCA_964585215.1 uncultured Candidatus Peribacteria bacterium | reverse complement strand
TGGGGTGGACGCGAAAGGCAATCCTTTTGTTTATACAGATTGGTGTACTGATCCGGATGGCCATAATATCTACGTGGTGGAATATTATTGCGAAGGAAACGAACCCAAAGATTGGAGCTCGGTTAACTGCGAGGAGGAATTTGGCAGGGGAGCCTCTTGCTCACGTGGAGCATGTGTGCCTCCAGTAGTACAACCGGAAATTTTACAACCGGAAATAATTCCTCTAGCTGACTTGGTAATCACGGACATCATAACCATTCCCGCTCAACCAAATAATAAGGTAAGTACTTATTTTGAGGCTAAAGTAAAAAATCAAGGCAAGGCAAAGACAGGCGTGTTTAATATTAAATGGTTTATTGATGGACAAGGGGTTGGTTATGGCAGTCATGGACCTTTGGGTATAGGAAAAACTCAAGCCGATTATTCGGACAATGTACGTCTTGACCGTATCTTAGAGTCGGGTGACCACAGCATTACTTACACAATGGATGTGGACAACCATGTCAGTGAAGAAAATGAAAGCAATAATTCTTTTACCAAAAGTTTTAAAGTGATTGAACTAACTGGATCTGAACCAGAGGTTCAGTATGATCCCTACTTTTATTACGCGAATGAACTGAAAACAATTGAACAAGGTCCGGGCATAACTCCTTGGCATCAATACAGTAACAACGAAGAAGGAATCAGATTCTCTTATCCTTACACATGGGAAGTGGTCAGGCAAAATCAAGAAACCACAACAAGAGAGGATAATAAAATTTTTCTATCTGTTACGAAAATTAGTGAAATGCCCGAGGAGGGTATTGGTGGATATGGGTACACTGTTATAACTAAAACAGGTGCATTAAAAGAACGAGAAGAAATTAATAGGAGCAGTGAGAACTCTAAATGCACAAATGGAAATGATGATTCTTTCTCTAATTGTATTATTAAGAAATTTAATAATACAAAAGGTAAATTAATTGTTTTTAAACCTGAAAGTTCCCTAGAGTTAGCATCATTTTATTTTATCTTCTATAAAGGAACAGATTATAGAGTAGTGATTGAGCATGATTTCTTTAAGAACTTTAAAGCGACTAATTTGTGGCTAGAGGGTATCTGGTATAATGATCACCAAAAAATAGTAGAAGCTACGGAAGGTAACCCTGGTCGTAATTACGACAGATTAAGGTTTAAACTTTTCTTATATATTGTTTCTCAACTTGAAAAATATAATGAGATTGTAACGCCAAGCATTGGACAAGCTACTACAACCGCGCCAGTCATCTTTAAGGATGTCACAACAGACCACGCGCAAGCGCAGGCGATTGATTATCTGCGCAAACATAACATTGTGAAGGGTTATGACGATGGAACTTTCCAACCTAATAAGCTGGTCAATCGCGCGGAGCTGATGAAAATGATTGTGGAAGGCATCGGGATTACTCCGGACGTGACGCTTTACCGCAATTGTTTTCCCGATGTGAAGAACGAGTGGTTCGCGCCCTATATTTGTTTCGCCAAAAGTCAGGATTGGATTGGAGGATACGCCAATGGTTATTTTATGCCCAATCAAACCATTAACAAGGTGGAGGCGCTCAAGATTATTATCAACGCTTTACATTTAAACCGGTGGCTTACCACACAAGTAACCACTAAACCGTATGAGGATGTTGAATTGGGAGAGTGGTATCTGCCTTATGTTAAACTGGCTAAAGAAAAGGGCATTCTTGATGAGAAAGGTAATTTGCTAAAGCCAAATGAACCAATGAATCGGGGCAGTATTTCAGGCAATATTTTTAGAGCAATTATTTTGGAGAAACTGACCGGCTCTTCTCTGCAAGATGTTTATACCAACGAAGCGGAAATTTTCTTCACTGAATAAAAAAAGTTTTTAGTAGAATGGAGGCCTCATCTTTCAAAAAAGATGAGGCCTTTTTGTTACTATCTTTGCTATTACGTTTTTTTACTGTGCGCTCTGATAATTATAAAGCTACTTGGTTAATTGGAATTATCAGAGCAGGAGAAAGTGAGATGGATTTTAATAATCCTTTAGTTTTCTTATTTCTTTGGGCAAGTCCCACTGATAAGGGGGATAAAGGGGGTTTGAGCTCTTGAGTATATGATTCTAACTTATATAAATCCCCCCAACCCCCTTTATCAAGGGGGCTTTTGTCTTGCGCTGGTTTTTTAATTTGTGTACACTTTAGTTGTAACTTTTAACAAAGACTATGACCACTAAACTGGTAGGGATCAAGGATTTTCGCAAAAATATTACTTCGCTCTGGAGAGATGCTCAAAAAAAACAGATACGCTATGTAGTGATGTATCACTCCAGACCTATCTTAGAGGTTAGTCCTCTTTCTAGTGAAGAAATTGTGCTAGAGGAATTGGCCGGCGAGATCGCTGAAGCGCGGAGACAAGTTAGACAAGGGAAGGTTTATACTCAAGCGGAAACTTATAAGAGATTGGGGCTATGAAGAAGTATGACGTGTATTACACAGAGAAAGCCCTGTTTCAACTACACAAGCTGGATAAACCAATTGCCCGGCGTATTTTGGATAAAGTTGCTTTTTATCTGAAACAATCAAATCCCCTAGATTACGCTAAACCGCTTAAGGATACTCGTTTTGGCGAGTACCGGTTTAGGGTTGGAGATTATCGAGTAATTTTTGATGTGGATAAAAAAGGTAAAATTGTTGTTCTGTTTATTTTGGCGGTAAAACATAGGCGAGAGGTCTATCAGAGGATTTGATTTCGGATCATACGCTTTTTCCTTTGAGAAAGTTTTGAGCTAAATTATTTAACCTTCTTCTAGGAATTTATTTTTGTTTCTGCCCCCCTGATAAGGGGGGTCTGGGGGGTTTGAGTTTCTTACTTCCTTGATA
>CAZPDC010000083.1:0-2912 GCA_964585215.1 uncultured Candidatus Peribacteria bacterium | reverse complement strand
AAATCCAAAATCCAAAGCATCAAATCCCAAATAAATTACAATGACCAAAATTCAAAATCCAAAACTTTATGACCTAGAAGAAAGAACGCTTGAGTTCGGAAAAAGAATTATTCATTTGGCAAAAGCATTACCAAAAAATATAATAAATTTCAAATTGATAGATCAACTCGTTCGTTCTGGAACTTCAATGGGAGCTAATTATCGCGAAGCCAATGAAACCGAAACAAAGAAAGATTTTAAATTTAGAATTAGAATTTGCAGAAAAGAAGGTAAAGAAACGATTTATTGGTTAAAACTAGTTATTGAGGCAAATCAAGAATTTAAAAAAAGAGTTGAACCATTATTACAAGAGACAATAGAATTGGTAAAAATCTTTGCCGCTATTTTAGAAAAATCAAAGTAGGTTTTAGATTTAGAATATTTAGATTTTGATATTATTTGGAATTTGTAATTTTGGATTTGTAATTTTAAACTAATATCACTTTCCCTATGCTTGCTCGTGAGCTTAAACAGAAATACTTCCAATTTTTCCAGCAAAAAGGACATCGTCTGATTCCTTCCGCGCCGCTGGTGCCGGAAAACGATCCAACTTGCCTGTTCATCACGGCCGGTATGCATCCGCTCGTACCTTTTTTAATGGGCGAAACACACCCGGAGGGTAAACGTCTAGTGAACGCGCAAAAATGCATTCGCACGGGCGATATTGAAGATGTGGGCGATAACACGCATAACACTTTTTTTGAAATGCTAGGCAATTGGTCACTGGGGGATTATTTCAAAGAAGAAGCCATCAGTTGGAGTTGGGAATTTTTAACCGACCCTAAATGGCTAGGACTTGATCCAAACAAACTTTATGTCACGGTTTTTCAAGGTGATCAAAATGTTTCTAAAGACACGGAGGCTATTTTGCTTTGGCAAAAACAATTTAAAAAAGCAGGGGTTACCGCACGGGAAAATGAACGCATTTTCCCTTTGCCTAAAGAAGATAACTGGTGGGGACCCGCGGGTCAAACCGGCCCCTGCGGACCGGACACGGAAATGTTTTACGACACCGGCCGAGAAAAATGCGACAAGCAGTGTAAGCCCGGTTGCCACTGCGGAAAGTACGTGGAGATTTGGAATGACGTTTTTATGGAATACAACAAAAAACTAAAAGTTAAAAGTGAAAAGTTAAAAGTTGCTGAATATGAATACGAACTGTTAAAACAAAAAAACGTGGATACGGGCATGGGTCTAGAACGCACCACCGCTGTTTTGAACGGGTTTGATAATGTCTACGCCACCGAACTTTTCCAACCCATCCTTAAAAAAATTTCCCAACTGTCAAATGTTAAATGTCAATTGTCAAATGTTCCTTCTCGCATTATCGCCGACCATCTTCGCTCTGCTGTCTTTTTGATTGCCGACGGCGTTTTGCCTTCCAATCTGGATCAGGGTTACGTGTTGCGCCGATTGATTCGTCGCACTATTCGCCAGGCCAAACTACTAGAGATTCAAACCTCTTTTACTGCTCAGATCGCGCAAGTGGTGATTGATGAATATAAAGAAGATTATCCTGCTTTGTGGCAGCAACATGAAAAAATTCTGGAAACTTTAAATAAAGAAGAAGCGCAGTTTCACAAAACTCTGGCCAGCGGAATTGGCGAGGTGAAAAAACTTTTAGAAAAGAAAAAGGTTCTTTCCGGCAAAGAGGCTTTTTATCTTTATGAGACTTACGGTTTTCCCTTGGAAATGCTGGAAGAAGAAATTAAAACCCAAGGATTTAAACTGGAAAATGTGAATCTTTTTCGGGATGAATTCGTAGAGGCCCTAAAACACCATCAGCAAAGATCGCGCGCGGGCGCCGAGGGGCGTTTCGCGGGAGGATTGGCCGATCATAGTGAAAAAGTGACTAAGTTGCACACCGCCACCCATCTCCTCAATGCCGCTTTAAAAAAAGTATTGGGCGACCATGTTTATCAAAAAGGTTCCAACATCACAGAAGAGCGCCTGCGTTTTGATTTCCCTCATCCCCAAAAACTCACTATGGAAGAATTACGAAAAGTGGAAACACTGGTAAATGAACAAATTCAAAAGGGTTTGCCCGTGGAAAAGTTGGAAACCTCTTTTGAAGAAGCGGAAAAAATGGGAGCAGTCGGCGTGTTTAAAGACCGCTATGGCGAGAGAGTTAAGGTTTATTGTATAGGTAAAGATTGTGACCGTTTCTCCCTAGAGGTTTGTGGCGGACCCCACGTTGACAACACTAAAAAGTTGGGGTATTTTAAGATTATCAAGGAAGAAGCGGTCGGCGCGGGCGTCCGCCGGATTAAAGCAGTGTTGGAGTAGCTTATTAGCTTGTAGCTTTTTAACTTCTTAGCCAATTAATATGAAATCATCTCCAGAACACACAAAAATTCCCAATGAAGACCTATCTCTTCAAGAGCGTGAAAAGATTGAAGAACAAGCGTATTCCAAATTAGACGAACTTTTTGTTTTACTAGGTTTAATGGGGATCTATGGAGTCGCAGCTACAAAACTGCTCAAGGAAGTTTTTCAAGAATGTTATGAAAATCCTGCTCAATCGCCCGAGAAAATCTTCTTTGCCAAACTAAACAACTACCTTCCACCACCTAAAAAACCTACTGTTAATTAAATTTTAAATCCTTTCTATGAGCGATTTGGTAGATCATTATGATTTTTACGCTGAAAAAGGCAAGGTTGAGCCACCTAAAAAAGGCCAGACTTACCTTAACGAGGAGGGACCATACGCTAATTTATTTGATTAAATAAGTTCCCCTCTTAAGGCCCCCTTGATAAAGGGGGCTCGCCATGCACCGTCTGGTGTCGTGGTAGGGGGATTTATCAAGGAAGTAAGAAGCTCAAACCCCCCAACCCCCCTTATCAGGGGGGCAGACACAGGAAAAATCTCTTCA
>CAZPDC010000082.1:0-2924 GCA_964585215.1 uncultured Candidatus Peribacteria bacterium | reverse complement strand
GTACGGCCGCAAGGCTAAAACTCAAAAGAATTGACGGGGACCCGCACAAGCGGTGGAGCATGTGGTTTAATTCGACAATAAACGAAGAACCTTACCAAGGTTAGAAATCTAGCTGCACGCCCTAAGAAATTAGGGTTCCTTCGAGGGTGCTAGACAGGTGCTGCATGGTTGTCGTCAGCTCGTGCCGTGAGGTGTTCGGTTAAGTCCGTGAACGAGCGCAACCCTTACCCTTAGTTGTATATTTCTAAGGGGACTGCCTCGGTTAACGAGGAGGAAGGTGGGGATGACGTCAAATCAGCATGGCCCTTATGCTCTGGGCGACACAGGTGCTACAATGGCCGGTACAAAGGGTAGCGAAGCCGTAAGGTGGAGCCAATCTCAAAAAGCCGGTCTCAGTTCGGATTGAAGGCTGCAACTCGCCTTCATGAAGTTGGAATCGCTAGTAACCGTGGATCAGATATGCCACAGTGAATATGTTCCCGGGTCTTGTACTCACCGCCCGTCACGTCATGGGAGTTGGGGGTACCCGAAGACCCCCGCCTAAGTTTTGGTAAAATCCAAAATTTTGGCGGGGGGCTAAGGTAAACTCAGCGACTGGGACGAAGTCGTAACAAGGTATCCGTAGGAGAACCTGCGGATGGACCACCTCCTTTCTAGGGAGTAATCCCGGTTTTCGCGGGGAGGAAAAATTTCTGAGTATCCACTAGAGATTTTTCTGGATTAGATCCAATTCTCGTGAGAGCTAATTAAGACCATTCTAATTTTTTAGAAGTGGTCGACCCTGTTTTTGATGACGCATCCTGGATGCGAGAGAATGAAAAGAGAGCTATTCTAGTGATAGTAGCTTTTTTGGGGCAATTCTGAATTTAGGTTTAACTGTATTGACAGTGTAATATATCCTTTTTACTAAGGTTAATCATATTTTTACGGCCAAACTTCTCATTCATAATAGTAATTAGTTCCTTCAAAGCCGTTCGACTCTTTTCTGTATTTTCAAAATAAGCTTTAAATAACAAATCTTCACCAACGCCAGCCTCTATAACTTTTTGTGCATCCTCTTTTTGCTCATTGTAATATGTTGTTTTTTTGCCCAGAATCTTTTCTGTGATCAATTGTGTTACCCCCTCATTTAGGGCATTAAAAATTCCCCTCCCCTCGTTTTGATTTGATAACTCTAAGCCATTTTTTTGGTTCCAGATTTTCACTTTTTCTTTACTAATATCGGCTAGATAACCTTTCCCAGAAATTGCATGCACATTTTCATGAAATACAATTTCTTTTACTTTTTTAAACGTCTTCTTTGGATCTTCCAAATCAATTAAATGTGAACTAACGCCGATATACCTTTTATCATGAATAATGCCTTCCTGTTGAGGATTTTTAGACTTTAAACCTTCATACAGATGATATATAATACCACTAGTTTTTGCTTTAAAATCTTCTATAGACAAAGGCAGTTTGCAGTCATTAATTAATGAAGTGACTTTTTTCTCAAATTCACTATTAATGGTTACTAGTAATTTATTAAACATCCCTTCTTTCTTGTTAAAAAGCTCTACGTGTTTTTTAAGAACTTTATTAAATAAATCATCAGACATTCTACCAGGACTACCCTTTTTGACGATAATACCAAAGTAGATACTTAAAATACTCACTTTATCTAGCGGTATCATTTTTTCTTTGGCCATTAGCTCTCTGATTTCATTGTTGTCAAGAACTTCTTGCAAGAACTCTTCAACCGCCATATCGGTTACTTTTTTATTTACTGCATTGGTCAATCTTTCTCTTAGCCAACTTCTCTCAAACTCTGAAGCTTCAATGAGATGTTCCTCGTTTTGAGCATCCTGTTCAGAAAGCATTTTTTGTATCCGACCTTTTTCAACTCCCAATATTTCAGCCCTAGATTGCTCGTTTTGCTTTCGGACTTCCAATATGTTTTTTACATGTTGTTGAATATCTTGAAAAAAATTGCCAATTGGACCATTTAAATAAAAAAGTTTTTTTTCGACCTCATTAAAGTTTTTTTTCAAATCAAAATCTACCATTTCTCTATCAGCTCGTATATTAAGTGGTCTTTCGTTAGGCTCCTCTATTAAAGACCATAACTCTTTTTCCATAGTAACTTTATTTTTCTTGTTATTATAGCATAAACCCTATCTCAAAAACACAAACAAGCTAGGACGCCCCTTTTTATTTGTAATACCTCGGATCACCGGATTTTTTCTTTGAATAAATAAACTTCCTTCCTAAAGCCCCCTTGATAAAGGGGGTTGGGGGGATTTAAATGTTGATAAGTAATTCCGTTCGATGTCATTGAGTAATCCCAAAATAAGTTTCATTCCTTATAATCAGAAATTAACCTCCAGAGCCAAAGAAAACAGGAAGAATCCCACATCAGCGGAAAAGAAAATGTGGTACGAAATTTTAAATGGCAATCGGGTTGGTTATCGTTTTTTGAGACAAAAACCAATCGATAATTTTATCCTTGATTTTTATCGTCCCAAGCTTCTATTCTCCGTAGAGATCGATGGAGATACTCATGCTCAACAGATTAAATACGACCAGGTTAGAACTAACACTTTAAATAAGCTGGGAATTAGAATAATTCGTTACGCTAATCGTGAAGTGTTAAACAACCTTGAAGGTGTTTATCTAGATTTAATGCATAGGTTAGAAGTACGCGCAGGAGAACTCAAACCCCCCAGACCCCCCTTATCAGGGGGGCAAGGACAGGAGATTCCCTTGTCATGGGGCAGAGACAAGGAAAATCCAAAGGGTTAAACAATCTCCCTCTAATTTATCTCAAAATTTTTTCAAAGAAAAAATCTGGGGATCACCAGCAGTCTTTATTATCTTGTGTGTAGCTGATTTTCTACTACAATCCCTCTCGTTCGTTCATCTTCTAATTCAAGGTTCTATGCTTC
>CAZPDC010000081.1:0-2958 GCA_964585215.1 uncultured Candidatus Peribacteria bacterium | reverse complement strand
CTGGCGGTGCTTCGGTAACCAATGATGGTTTTTCTTAAAACATAAGCTCGTTCTAATTCCATGGCTGAACCACAGTCGGCTCGATCAAAAATCACGACAACCAGATCTGAACTATTCACCGCTTGTTCGTTGGTTTCTAAAATTTCACACGGTGTTATTTGGATTTCTAGGGGTAGTTTTTTTTGAGAAAAAAACACAGTGTAGCCCAACTGAAGACAGAGATTATAAATTTTTTCATTTAGTTTCTGTTGTCTAGTGTTCCGGAGTTTGGAGGCAATAAATATTTGCATAGCTTGTCGCGTTTTTATTTTCTCACCTTTGTGCCTGTGGGAGTATCGCTGACTTCATAGCCGTGCTGGATTAATTCTTCACGCAGGTGGTCTGACTCTGCCCAGTTTTTTTCCGCGCGGGCATGGTCGCGCGCTGTAATTAATGTCTGAATATCAGCAGGTAAGGTTTGATTAAAACTAAATTCCAAAACCCCTAGGACTTGGTTGAAATTTTTAAAGAGTTCCAAAATGTGATGGGCTTCGGCAGGGGATAATGTTTTGTCGGTTGTTCTGGAATTGTTTTCCTTGATGAATTCAAAGATTTTGCCCAACGCTTCGGAAAGGTTGAGATCGTCTGAAATAGCTTCAATGAAAGCATTGTTTAATTGCTGGAGCCTGTTGTTAAATTCTGGTGAGATTGTGTTGGAAGTGGGGTTGAGTTCGGTGAGTGTTTGAATAAACCGATCCAAAGACTTGAGTGTTTCACGGGCCTGATCCAAACCCTTGAATGTGAAATTAGCTTGTTGGCGGTAATGCGCGGAAATGAGCAGGTAGCGCACCTCGCGCGGGGAGTAACCTTTGTCGATTAAATTTTGTAGAGTGAGGGTGTTGCCTTTGGACTTAGACATTTTTTCACCCTCCATAAAAATGTGCTTTTTGTGTACCCAAAAGTTCACGAATTTTTTACCAGTGGCCGCTTCCGATTGGGCGATTTCGCATTCATGGTGGGGCAAGAGGTGGTCTTCCCCGCCGGTGTGAATATCAAGCCGTGGACCCAAATATTGCATACTCATCGCACTGCATTCAATGTGCCAGCCAGGGAAACCTTCTCCCCAAGGACTGGGCCAATGCATTATATGTTGCGCGTGTTTGCCTACGCGCTTAAACCACAACACAAAATCAAAAGGTTGTTTTTTATGAGGATCCACTTCTACGCTGGCCCCTGCCAACATTTCGTCGGGTGATTGACGATTGAGGTGTTGACCGTAGGTGGAAAATTTAGCCGTATCAAAATAAACCGCTTCATCCGATTGATAGGTATAGCCTTTTTGTTCCAGGGTTTTGATGAGTTCAATCATTTCCGTGATGTGTTCCGTGGCGCGGACGTACTTGGTGGCGGGTAAAACGTTGAGTCGAGCCGTATCTTCCAGAAACGCTTTTTCGTAGAAACGCGCGATTTCCAGAGGATCTTTTTTCTCCCGCGTGGCGGCTTTTTCCATTTTATCTTCACCCGTGTCGGCATCGGAAACCAAATGTCCCACGTCCGTGATGTTTTGGATTAGAGTGACCCGATAGCCTAAATATTCCAAAACCCGGCGCAGAGTATCCGCCATCAGATAGGCGCTCATATTGCCGATGTGCGCATAGTCGTAAACCGTCGGTCCGCAGGTGTACATTTTTACCTCCGGATCGCGAATTGGTTTAAAAAGTTCCTTTTGACGAGTGAGAGAGTTATAGAGGAATAAAGGCATAGAGAGTAGTTGGTAGTGAGTAGTGAAAAATTTGTCGTTCCGGCCTCCGAACCGGAATCTATTTCTAGATTGAATTTCTAAGCACTAATTTCTAATGTCTAATGAATGTCCAAAATTTCAATGTCCAATTCCCAAAATTAGGTTATTGGGATTTCTTTACCTGCCCGACTTGCCTGAATAGCAATTCAGACGGGCGGGGAAATTAGGAATTAGATATTAGAAACTTTTCCATCGTCACTATACTCCAGCTCTTTTCATTTTCTAGCCCTTGTTTTTTTTTTGCTAAATGGTATGATATTGACATATTTATAATCTAATTTGCGCGTATGCTAAAAAAGTTGACTGTGGTGTCGGTGATTTCTTTAATCTGTCTGACAAGTTTTGGCTTGTTTAAGGCATTAGCTGAATCTAATCCGCAATTAAGAGCATTTGAGCCGGCTCATGCCGCGCCGGGGGATAGAATTACTTTATCGGGAGATGGCTTTGGCTCATCCGCCGGAGATTTGAAAGTAATTTTTTCTTTTGTTTCTAGCTCTAGTGTTGAGGACACCTATTTTTACCCTGATACTTATTTTTGGGCTGATAGTGAGATTAGAATCCGTTTAAGAAATGGAGAGACTTTGAGTAAGCCGGGAACCTACTCGGTTTATCTGGGGACTGGTTCCAGCGTAGCTGAAAGAAAAAGTAACATCTTAGGGAATTTGATTGTGGAAGGACCCCAATTTAGAAGACCCGATTTAACTATTACCGGTTTTCATTATGATTCTGGACAGAACACTACCTTGGCCACGGTTTGTAATGTTGGTGGGGCAAAAGATTATAAGTTTGCCACTTACGATGTTAGTTATGTGATTGATAAAGATGATGCTCAGGCAGGGTCTGGTAGAAGAGTTGTCTACCGCGAAACTCAACCGATTAATGGTTGTTGGGATCATATTCTACCAGCTGGCAACGATGTGCAAGGAGTGAAAGGTTTGGGATTAACCCCCGGCGAACATAAAATCGCAATTTTTGCCAATTCCGACGGGGAAATTATGGAAACCAATCCATCTAACAATGAATTGATTAAATTTGTGACAGTCGGCACACCCCAACCGCAACAAGGCGCTTATTGTAAAGATACGGACAGTAAGGCTGGGCATACCACCCAAGGAACAGTCAATGGGGTGGACGCGAAAGGCAATCCTTTTGTTTATACAGATTGGTGTACTGATCCG
>CAZPDC010000080.1:0-3014 GCA_964585215.1 uncultured Candidatus Peribacteria bacterium | reverse complement strand
TCCTGCTCAACCATTCTCATTACTTTTATGGTAATTATTCCATGATCATCTTGAATCACCACGGGAGTGGCTTGGCTTATTTGATACTTTTTCCTGATGGCTGCGGGAATTGTAATTTGTCCTTTAACTGATGGAATTGTGGTATAGGTCATCCAATTAAGTTGGTTAGAATGTATACTTTCTAAATGTATACTATCACCAATTAAACCAAGAGGCAAGAAAAAGATTAAACCAAAGAATTAAACTACTATCAAAAAAACGCGATTTACAATTAAAATCTCTTTTCTATAATTGGGTTAGAATTACAAACCTAAAAGCCGCGGTGGTGGAATGGTAGACACGCGGGACTTAAAATCCCGTGGCTTCGGTCGTGAGGGTTCGATTCCCTCCCGCGGCACCACAAAAAAATCATTTATTAGGCATAAAGAAGGCCCTAGCGTACCACTAGGGACTGTTAGACAAGCATAAAAAAACTAGATTACTACGTATTTCTCAACCAAGGGGAAATCCGCTCCGCGAAATGTTGATTTGAACATTTCTTCTACCTCCTTTTTTGAAGTAATAATCGTCGCATTCTTAGGAAAGTTACCCTTCAATACGCTCCGCATAAGTTCAGTTGGCTGAATAAAGCCATACTTCAAAGCTGGAGCTAGAACGACTATTTTATCGTTGCATCCAATGAACATCATGCCCCCTGTGCTCCCACCAATTTTTGTTAAAATTTCTCCCACCTAGAATCTCCTTTCAAAAAATCGTTACTGCTTGTCAATTAGCATTGTTTTGACAAATCCAGTCCCCCATGGACAGATTTTCAAAACGTTGCCATTTGTACACTATAAAAAACAAAAAGCAACTGAAAAAATTGAAAAATGATTTTTCAGCTCTGTTAATTGTCACATGTCATATGTTAATTGTTTTCCTTCTCGCCTCCACCCCCAACCACTCTTTGGAGGTGCGGACGAGACTCGTCCCGACTAAGTCGGGATACGCAGTTTTGTCCCGCCATGGCGGGACTGTCTGACTGCTCGGCCATAACACTAAAACCTGGAGGCGCCAACCGGACTCGCACCGGTGTACGCAGTTTTGCAGACTGCTGCCTGACTGCTCGGCCATGGCGCCACCTTTTTAAGAATATCTTAAATCACGGGGACATTGTACTAAACTAACCAAAGGAATTCAAAACTCAAAGGCCAAAAGTCAAAACTAAAATTTAAAATAAAAAACGGATTTCGGGATTAGTTTTTAATTCTAAGTTATGGTTTTGCGCTTTGCGTTTTGAACTTTGAATTTTACTGTGATTTTTTCTTCCCTAATTCTTACTTCGTTATTCATAATTCACTTTTATCCACAACGTTCCTCCCATTAAAATCATTAACAACGCGCCCCAGACCACTTCTCGCCAAACGGACTTTCCTCTTTTTTTAATTAAAAACTTTTCCAGACTAGAAAAAAAGAAAATCAAAAGCACAAATAAAAGTGGTAAAAACCACCATTGGCTCAATCTCTCAAAAAACTTACTCTGACCCGTGTATGAGGAAAATAACAACAAGGTGGTGTAAATAAGCCCATACCCCACCACCAACCACCAAGAAACTTGTTGTAAATTAGACC
This sequence comes from uncultured Candidatus Peribacteria bacterium, assembly GCA_964585215.1. Lineage (GTDB taxonomy): Bacteria > Patescibacteriota > Gracilibacteria > CAZPDC01 > CAZPDC01 > CAZPDC01. The sequence continues at coordinate 1,403 of CAZPDC010000080.1, read as the reverse complement.
AAAACATTACTGTAAAATTTATTGAAAATTTAAATTTTTGATTTTCTTTATAACTCCGTCACTTTATAACTTTATCACTCTCTTACTCTCCTCCCATCTTTTCTTCTATTCTCAACAACCGGTTATATTTACACGTTCTTTCGCCTCGATCAGGTCCACCGAACTTGCAATATTCTATTCCCAGCCCCACGCACAGATCAGCGATAAAAGCGTCTTCCGTTTCCCCGCTGCGATGAGATAAAATACATTTCAAATTATGTTCGCGACATAGTTTAACCGCGGCTAGGGTCTCTGTAATAGTGCCAATCTGATTCATTTTAATCAACACCGCGTTCAAAGCTTTTTCCGTAATCGCTCTTTTAATCCGCTCCAGACTGGTGACGGTTAGGTCGTCTCCCACAACCAAAGCCTGTTTCCCTATTTTTTGAGTTAATTTTTGCCACGCCTCCCAATCATCTTCCGCTAAAGGATCTTCTAGGGAAAAAATGGGGTACTTTTTAATCCAATCCTCCCAAAACTCCACCATCGCCGAGGAATCTAGGGTTTTATTTTCTTTTTGTAATTTATATTTTCCGTTTTGAAAAAATTCAGAAGCCGCTGGGTCAAGCGCCAGAGAAACATCCCTACCCGCTTGATAACCAGAATTTTGAATGGCTCGCAAGATTAATTCCAGCGCCGCTTGATTGGAAGATAAACTCGGACCATAGGCCCCCTCCAAACCCACATTAATCTGATGACCATTTTCTTTAAGTAGCCTGCCCAGAATATGAAAAATCTCCGTCCCTTTTTTTAACCTTTCTCTAAAAAAATCACCTTGCGGCGCTACCATAAACTCTTGAAAATCCGTGGATTTATCTGCGTGCTTGCCTCCCTCAATCACCACCATTAAGGGCACAGGCAAACAAGCTTGACTACCGGTTGTCTCTTTTAAATACTGCCAAACCGGTTTTTTCTGACTAAACGCCGCCGCGCGCAGTGTCGCGATACTGACACCCAAAATCGCGTTGGCGCCCAGTTTAGCTTTATTGGATGTGCCGTCCAATTCCAACATACGCTGATCAATTTTAATCTGATCAAACGAATCCAAATCAATCAAAGCGGGACCAATAATTTTTTGGACATTTTCAATCGCTTTCAAAACTCCTTTGCCACCATATCTATTTTCATCACCATCCCTTAACTCTACCGCTTCATATTTCCCCGTGGATGATCCGCTAGGTACAGCGCCCCAGCCACTCGCACCATTCTCCAAAATCACTTCCACTTCAACTGTCGGGTAACCATGCGAATCTAAAATCTCTCGCGCCAGCACCTTTTTTATTTTAACCATAAGCACAGCTTTAAAACGATACTATTTTACAGCAAAGATCCCCCCTTGTAAAAGGAGGCCTAATTATCAATTT
>CAZPDC010000079.1:0-3030 GCA_964585215.1 uncultured Candidatus Peribacteria bacterium | reverse complement strand
CAGGTCTGGTACATCTGTTTTATCAGTTCCACCGTTTCTACCAGATAAGTTTTCAACGTGTCTCTTTCTTCCTTGGCAGGATAGTTCCATCTTAACCAAAGATCATCCCAGGTGTCCCGAAAATTAGCAAAAGTAGTAAAACGAGTAAAAAAGCCACCAAACTCTTTGTGCCAATATTTATTTATGCCTTCCTTGCACTGATTGTTTTTAGTTTTATTTTGAATAAAACTAAAAGTCGCGCTGATCTTATCTAAAACCGTTTGCATTTCAGGATGCAGGGGACAGTCTCCTTCTTCCTTTTCCGCTCTTACTAGTGGAACCAGGGATAGATTGATAATCATAATCCCGATTAGACCAATGATCTGGATTTTAAGTCGGAGCTTGTTCATTAAGAGATTTAAAATTAATTTTATTAAATTACTATCTCTGTGGTCCACCCGGCTTGGATCCATCAACCGGAGTCTCTTTTAGAAAGGTGGCCAGATTAGCTTCTATTTTGCCCAACGTCATACGTAGATTATCCATATGCAGGAAAAAAGAATCAATTTGCGGCCAGAGATAACGGTAACCCTCTTTGTCTTTTGTAAATTTTTCCTCCGTGATTAGGTTTTTACCCGCCTCTTGTTTCAGCTTTTCCGCGACATCCTTACGATAGGTTTTAAAAATTTTTTCCAGCTCAGCAAAACTGACCTTTTTGGGATTCTTTATACCCACTAAATTTTCTGACTGTGCCACGCGGGTAGCGTCATATTCAGTAACGCGTTGATTTTCTTGTTCTAGGATTTCTTCAAATTTTGAATATAACGGATTTTTAGGAAAGACAATTGGTTTATTAATCAAAGTAAAATTAACTAAATAGTTCTTAGGAGTGATTGTGAAATTTTTAGAACCCGCGCCTAAAAATCCTTTATTATTGCATTTAAGACGCAGGCTGGTGCTATTGAGTTTTTCCAAACTGGTCAAAATTTTATTCGTGGAACTATTAATGGAATAATCGTTTTTTTTAGTTTGAGTAAGAGTACCTCCAGCTGTCCCCAGACTAAACTTAATACAAAAGACCTCATTACAAGGAAGACCATTGCTATCATCTTCGCCTTCTTCTTCGTTGCCGTTTTGATTCCCATTCCCATTTCCATTGCCATTGTTATTACTGTTATCATTTTCATTGCCGTTTTCATTCCCATTTTGATTTTCATTGCCGTTTTCACCACCATCACCCTTTGTTTGTTCGTTTAAATCTTCCAGTTCTTGCTCTAGATCAGGATTATTCAATACCACTTCATTTTCCAAAGGACAAAAACCATTCAACTGATCCGAGGACGGGGGATTGGTCTTAGCCTTAAAGGGTTCCTTCCTTTTACCATCATTTTTATTTTCATTGCCATTCTGATTTTCATTTTGGTTGGAATTACCATTACTATTTCCATTCTGATTTTTATTATCATTGCTGTTGCCGTTATTGTTCCCATTCTGATTTTCATTCTTGTTTGAATTTTCTTCATTATCACCTCCTGTATTTTCAGCCAATTTCGCCCACGGCGCTTTTTTTACCACGTCTTTTAGGTCGCCGAAAATGATATCATCAATAATGTTTAGGTCTTCCGCCAAATCATAAGGGGAATCTTTTGTATCCCCATTAGAAAAACGTCCCATATTATTAATTTCTTGTTCCAGGGTCACTTCCAGCCGCGAAACCTCTTTTTCAAATTCAAACAATTTCGTCATCTCCTGCTGAATATTCGTAAAATCCTTGAACTTAAGAGGACCCCTTTTTTCTGGTTCAAGTTCATTGATTTTATCTATCCGTCCCGCCAAGATTTCTTCCGTTAATTCTTTATCCAAACCCAAAACCTCCGCGGTGCGGGCCGTGGCAATCTTGCGGTCTTTTTTCGGTGAAACTTCCTTAAAGGCCTTAGGGTAAATCCCTAGCAATTTTTTAAAACGCATAGTTGATTTTTGGCTATCTTGGGTGGAAGCTTCCGCTTTTCTGAAATTACCAATCGAGAAAAATTTCCAAACACTCACTCCTTCCACCATTATTAGAAGAATAAAGAGTAGGCCCAACCAAGTTTTTAACGCGAAAAATCTGCGCATAATTAATTACAAGTTACTGCGGCGTTGGGAAATAAATTTTCAAAAGCTTCAAAGTAAGCTTGCGTACCTTGAAATTGATTTCTGACCCGTGTAAGAAGATACATCATTTTGAGATACTCCACGTGCAAAGGATAGGTTTTGAAAAACTCGTCAAATTGAGCCAAGGCCAGATCAAAAGCCCTTTCCGTGCGTTCAATTTCTAAAGAAACGATTTGTTTAACTTCATCGGCTTTACTGATTAGCTGCTTAAAAGTCTTGTCGGTTTTCTTTTTGTCTTTTGTGCTTTTATCTTCATCCAAAGCACTCTCTATACGCAGATAGCTCAAATCTTGCGCGGAGATTTCACCATCTTCCAATTTACTTGCCTGATCATCCAGCCTTTTATTGATTTTTTCCCAATAATCCTGCAAATTATCATAACGCATAGGATCGTAGTTCTCTATTTTTAAAAGATTCTTAACCGTCAGTAGTTGGTTAAGCGCCGCCTGATACTTTTGTTTAATGTTCATCCCATAACAGGCTAAAAGAAAAGTGGGACTGATGATTTCTTTTTGTATCTTATCTAATTTGTCTTCTAATTTTTGCGAATCTTCACTATTGGCTAAGATATTTTGCGAGAGACACCCCCCTTGTTCCGCGAGAAAAGTCTGCATTTCTGGTGTAGGCTCTTCACTACCACTACTAGGAGTAATGTCTTGATTGGCGCTGGCGGTAAAAATTCTTTCAGCAATCTCAAACAAGCTAATTATAAATTTTTCATCATCCAGCATTTTTTCTAACTCCTCTTCTTTAATATAAGAAGGATATATTTCATAATCGACGCATGAGAAAGAATAGTCTTCCAATTTTCGATCAAAAATCTTTTCCACCACCTTTTTTTCCAGCCCCATGTTCTTCATAAATCTTTCTTGAAGTAATTGCACGGTCAGATGCACT
>CAZPDC010000078.1:1627-3128 GCA_964585215.1 uncultured Candidatus Peribacteria bacterium | reverse complement strand
GGCATTTTTGGATGGTTTCCCAACCAAAGCCGCGCGCGGAGAGGAGTTGGCAAATCTTTTGTTTACGTTTGATTGGTTCCAGTTTTTCCCATTGAGGCGCTTTATGCGCGACAAGTTCTTGCGCGGTTTCCTCTTCTTGAAAGCCAATTTTGGCTAAAGCCGTTTGAATGGAAGTTGCCGCGATGCCTTTTTGTTTCAATTCCCGTTCCAGTAAAAACCGGCCTCGAGGATTGAGACGCATTCGGTTTTTAATCCAGCTTTCCGCGAAAGCCTGATCGTCTAAATAATGGTAATCTTTTAATTTCTGAACTACCCCTGCTTGTAGGGCAGAATGTTCAGGAAACCTTTGCTCTAACTTTTGCTTAATCTCTTGTTCGCTGTAAGCACGATGAGCAAGTAGCCGATAAGTGTAGTTGAGAATTTGTTCCTCTTTAGCCATAACGATCTAGCTTTGCACAACGGCTAAAATCTTTTTAGTTAATTCATCGGCCACCTTTTTATTTTCTTTAAGATATTTCTTGGCCGCTTCTCCGCCTTGAAACTTTTGTCCGTTAATTTCATAGAAAGCCCCGCCTTTTTTAATTAATTCATATTTTAGACCCAAATTGAGCAATTCAGAAGCATGAGAAATACCTTCATTGAATAAAATGTCAAATTCAGCGCTTTTGAAAGGCGGCGCCACTTTATTTTTGACTACTTTAACGCGAACTTGGTTGCCCGTGAATTTTTTATCGTTGCCCGTGCCTTCTTCAATTTTGCCCGTGGAACGGATGTCTAGGCGTACGGAAGCGTAAAACTTAAGCGCGTTACCACCGGTGGTAGTTTCGGGGTTGCCAAACATTACGCCAATTTTCATGCGGATTTGATTGATGAAAATTACGGTGCAGTGAGATTTGGAAACAGCCGCGGTAATTTTGCGCAAAGCCTGACTCATTAAACGAGCCTGTAGGCCCATATGCGCGTCTCCCATTTCGCCTTCAATCTCGGCGCGTGGAGTGAGCGCGGCGACACTATCAATCACGATGACATCCACGGCTCCACTGCGTACTAAAGTTTCCACGATTTCCAAGGCCTGTTCGCCCGTGTCTGGTTGGGACAAAATCAAATTAGCCACATCCACGCCGATTTTGTGGGAATATTCCGGATCCAGCGCGTGTTCCGCGTCAATAAAAGCCGCCTGTCCTCCTAGTTTTTGAACCTCCGCGAGCATATGCAAAGTGAGCGTGGTCTTGCCTGAAGATTCGGGGCCATAAACTTCAATAATGCGGCCGCGCGGTACGCCTCCTCCCAGGGCTAGGTCTAAAGCGAGTGAGCCACTGGGGAAAGTTTCAATCTGAATGTGTTTAGATTCACCCATCAGCATCACACTGCCTTTGCCAAATTGTTTTTCAATAATCCCTAAAGCGTTTTTGAGCGCTTCTTGTTTTTCTTTGTTGATAGTAGTCGTGGGAGCAGTAGTAGGCATAGCAGGAAGTTAAAAATTAAAAGTGTAAAGTTAAAA
>CAZPDC010000078.1:0-1527 GCA_964585215.1 uncultured Candidatus Peribacteria bacterium | reverse complement strand
AAGTTAAAAATTAAAAGTGTAAAGTTAAAATTTGAAAATGAAAGATAGATAAAAGTTAAAAAAACTTAATTACCAATTACCAATTACCAAACAAATCCAAATAATCAAAATCTAAAACTATTTAAGATTTTAGAAATTTTAATTTAGAATTTGTTTAGGATTTAGTGTTTGGAGTTTGAAATTTCATTAGAAATTAGAAATTAGAAATTTATTTTTTTACAGCTTGTATACATTCTTAATACTCTGCTCGGTACCCCAAGCAATGCCACGCAGATTGCATTTGGGACATTTGAAAGTATAAGTCTGACCGACTTGTACCCCCTCCACAATTTCTTTGCAGTCTTTGCAATAATAAATGATCTTGCCACGGGGCAGATCGGGATTTTTTATTTCCTCCGGCGGAATGATTTTTGCTTTATGTGACATATAAAACTTAAAGTAGATTTTGGATAGAATCTAAACTTTGCCGTAATGTAGTAGCCGAAGAATGTAATTTTTGAACTTCTTCTTCGTTAAGAGGAATGTCCAATGTTTCTTTGATGCCGCGGCGGCAGACTACGCAAGGGAGGCTCAAACATACATCTTTAGTCCCGTAGTAGTCGGCAAGAGTATGTGAAACAGGTAGAACTTTATTTTGATCATATAAAATACTTTCCACAATATCAGTCAACGCGAGAGCGATGCCGTAGTAAGTGGCATTTTTTCTTTTAATAATCTCATAAGCCGCGTTTTTGGTTTGCTGGAAGATTTCTTCCATTTTCTGGGCATCATAACGGGCAAAATCTTGGAGTGGTTTGCCGCCGATATTGGCGTGGCTCCAAACGGGGAATTCACTGTCGCCGTGTTCGCCGAAAACGTAAGCTTTCATGCTTTGAGAGCTTACTTCAAAATATTCGCCTAAAAGAAAACGGAGGCGAGAACTGTCCAAAACCGTACCCGAACCAAAGACTTGATTTTCAGGCAGACCGGAAAGTTTTTTGGCCACATAAGTCAGAGCGTCCATAGGGTTAGCCACGATCACCAAAATACAAGTTTGATTATGCAACTGTTTAAATTCTTCTAGAATACTTTTGAGAATTTTTACGTTGTCTTGGAGTAGGTCCAAGCGGGTCTCACCTGGCCTTTGTCCACGTCCGGCACAAACCACGACCGCATCTGCGTCAGCCAGATCTTGATAATTGCCGTGCATAATTTGAGAGGTTTCCACAAAATTAAGCCCGTGCGCGAGATCCATTACTTCGCCTTCACATTTTTCTTGATTCGCATCAACCAGAACAATTCGCGCGGCGAGATTTTTAATCATCGCGGCAAAAGCAAAAGTGGTGCCCACAAAACCAGCGCCAATAATCCCGATTTTAGCGGTATGACCACAAGGAAGCATAGTGAGTGGATTAAATTGTTTCAAAAGCAGTTTGATTATACTGCTTGTCATATAAAGTGCAAAACGCAAAAATAAAGTCATAAAGGTAGAGTGTTTAGAATTGAATCATACGTAAATAACTTTGAATAAATAAGCTTCATTCCTAA
>CAZPDC010000077.1:0-3176 GCA_964585215.1 uncultured Candidatus Peribacteria bacterium | reverse complement strand
TGGTGCCCCTGGCAGGAATTGAACCTGCATTGCAGGCTTCGGAGGCTTGCGTTCTATCCGTTGAACTACAGGGGCACTATTAAAGAAGTGCACCAAGCTTAGCTTAAACAACTCATTTTTCCAGATGAAAAATGTAATTACTGATTTGTCGAAAAATTCCAATAGCCAAAATTTAAAGAAATGGATTCCCGCTTTCGCGAGAATGACAATTTTTTATTTTTCTCTCTATCACTCCATTACTTTATAACTTTATCACTCTATCACTTTTCTCCCCTGTCCCTAGGTCTTCCAAAAGCTCGTCTACTTTGTTTTTCTTTTTTGTGGTAGTTTTTTTGGTGATTTTTTTAGGAGTTTCTTCTTCGAGAAGAGCCTCTTTTTCTAGTTTTATTTCTGCTTGAGGAATAATCGCGTCCACCGCGGCCCACTCGCTTTCTTCATTCGCGGGCGTGATGATGGTAACACGATCCCCGACTTCTCCGTGATTGTAAGTAATGGAGGCGAGTAATGCTTTATAAGAACGGCCTCCAGCCAAGACTTTAAACTTACCTTCCTCCCGAATCAAAGTGCCGATAAGGGTTTTGCGTTCCACGGGTCCGATTTGTTTATAAAGAAAACGGCCATCTTGACCGATGGTTAGTTTTAAAACATCTCCCGCGACTAGTTTGGACTTGCTGGCGTAGTTGGCTGGCACGGGATAGATATTTTTGTCTTTGCCAACCATGCCTTCCCCATCAAAAACACCTTCAATAATTTTTCCTTCCGTGGAGGAAACCAAAGAAGGTAAATCTTCTGTGGCTTCAAAATAATCGGGACTGCTTTTGGTTCCCAGCGACTCATTCAACAGTTGTTTCGCGGACCTTAAAGAAGATTCCGCGTTGTCGAGCATTTCTTTAATCAGGGCGAGTTTGGTGGAGAAAGACATGATTTTTGTTTAGATTTTATATTTGTGTCATTCCGGATTTAATCCGGAATCCATTTTATATTTTTCTGGATCCTGAATCACTTCGGCTGCGCTCAGTGCAGGCAAGTTCAGGATGACAGAATGGTAAGAATTAATTAACCTAATTAAATTTTAGCATTTCAATGAGTTTTTCACTACTTTTCCTGATTGACTGCGTCGCTTTTTGATGAGGTTTGTGTAACTCAAAAGTCCAAGCTGAGCGCCGAAGTGACTGACCACGGAAGCCGCATTCAGATTGGCCAAGCCAAGAGCTTGAGTAATGTTTTGACCATGGATGATTCCTCCTACGAAAGTAGAAGCAAAAGCATCCCCTGCTCCCAGCGTGGAAATGGGTTTAATATTTACGGCCGGAATAAAATAATGCGTTTTGCCGTCGTAAACCTGCGCGCCCCTTTGCCCATCGGTAATCACCACTAGTTTGACTCCGGTTTGAATTAAAAATTGCATAATCTTTAAAGTATCCACGACATAGTGCGGCAGTAGATGTGTGAATTTTAAAATCCCCTGCCGTTGTCCGAGTAGATGAATGCCCTCATAAAAATGTTCCTGATAAGGTAGGTCCGTAAAGTCAGCCGCTTCCTCCTTGTTCAGGATTAAAATTTCTGTCTGTGTTAGAAACTCGCGGTGTGTTTTATAACCGGCTTTGATTTGTTGAGAGCCGGGATTCCAAGCAATTTTAAAATGGTATTTTTGTTTGAACCGGAGAATTCTTTTTAAAATTTCTTCAGCTTGACCATACAAAGAAGTGAGGTAGACCCACTGGGTTTGGCGAAAAAAATCTTCCTTAAGCAGTGTGGGTGCAAGCGCTTGATTGGCTCCCGCGTGGGTCAAAATAGTTCTTTGTCCGTCAAAAGAAGCAAGCGCTACGGAAAAACCCGTGATTTGTTTTTTGACGCGGGTGGTTAAGGCAAGGTTGATTTTTTCTTTTTTGAGATGCGCGAGGGCTTTTTCGCCTTCGTCATCTTGACCGAGCGCGCCACAGAAAGCGACTTTTAAACCGAGACGCGCGAAAGAAACGGCGGTATTGGCCGCGCCGCCGCCAAAAGCGGTGTGAATTTCCGAAACAGGGATTTTACTGCCATAGGGTAAAAGGAGAGATTTTTGTGTGCCATTTTTCAAACTGACTGACTCCAAAATCTCCGCGCTATCCACTTTCAAGAAAAGATCGCGCGTGATGCCCCCGATGGTGATGATGTCAAACTGGTCTTTTGGCAAAGGTGTAATTTATTCCTTTTATTATACCAGATAAGCCCCAAGGAAGGCAAAGGGCGAAGGGAAAGTCATAAAGTGATGAAGAAGATTTTATTTCTCTTTTTCTAAAGCTAGTCTAAGTGAAAATAATGTTTCTAATTTGAGCTTGTTTTTTACCCAGGCTTTTTGTTTTTCATTTAGTAATAATTCGCCCATACCAGAGAGAATCTTGTTATCATTAAATTTTTCTATAGCGCTAATGCACTTTTTCAAAAACTCCGCGTACGACACACCCATGCGGTTCTCAATAATTTTTTTATTAACTGGCCAGTCATGCGAGAGAAAAAATTGCACATCAAAAATGTCACGGTTGGTTTTGCCGATCCGTTCGTACATGGCGCAAAGCTTATGAGCGGTCATATCTTCTTTAACCATTATTTGCATTGAAATGCCAAGAAATGATTTCACGATATATTGGGAGCCAAACCCCCGACGATTGATTTCTAATTTAACATTTTGAGCATTAATGTCTTTTGCGTCATAAGCAAGAATGTAAAAAAGATTGAATCTCTTTTTTCTGGCTTGTTTTAATTTCCCGTAATTTTCAAGGATCGTTTTAACACGTTCAAATACATAATCTTCCTTTTTAATATCAAGCAAATCAAAATCTAAATCTACCGAAAAGCGGTCGAGATCATAGAAAAGCGTGGCGGCCGTACCTCCTTTAAATCCTAAAATTGGGCTGAGGATAGGATCAGAGTAGATATCTTTGAGGATTTTTATGAGAATGTTTTTGTGTTTCGCGGTATTAAGAACCATAGTTAGACGAATTAACCGTAAGTTAAGTAAGGTTATTATTTTAAGTTTTCATTTCTGCTTCGTGATACATTTTCACCATTTTTGCCATTCGTTTATTGCCACCGTAAATAGGTAAAATTTCGTGTACTTTAGCCCAATCCAAAACCGATAAATTATCAAAATGATAATCTTTGCTAAGGTAGATAACATCCAAAAAAGCGCGTTC
>CAZPDC010000076.1:0-3262 GCA_964585215.1 uncultured Candidatus Peribacteria bacterium | reverse complement strand
TCAAGGGGGCTTAAAGAGGGGAACTTATTTAATCAAAGAAAAAAGCGTATGACCCCATCATTTTATTATTTGTCACGGTTGTTTATTTTGATTTTCTAAATCTTTTTTGTTATCTTTATGAGCCCCACTTTTTTAGGGGGAAGCACGCTTTATCAGTTTTTTTAGAAAAATGAGAGGGGTTGGATATAACCAACCTCGGTCTTAAAACCCCCATTTTTTGGTGACCGCTTAAAGATATGCAAACGGAAAACATCAACCAACTTAATCAAAAAATCACGACAACCGTTCAGGTTTATTTAAATGAAGCTGATTTGGCGAGTTACAATAAAGCTTACCTGTTTTTACAAAATCTTTATAGAACAACTAAACGTCCCACGGGCGAATCTTTTTTGAACCACTCACTGGAAGTGATTAAATTACTTTTACCCTTTCGACCAGATCTGATCACACTGCAAGCGGCTTTATTGCACAATGTGCTTTTGAATACCGTCTTAAGTCCGGAAACATTGGAAAAAGAATTTTCCCGGCCAGTGCGTGAAATTGTAGAAGAAATCACTCAATTAAGCCGGATCAGGGGTTCTTTACGCAAGGGAGAAAGGGCAAGCATGCGCGATTTTATTCTGGCAGTCGCGAAAAACCCACGCGTTATTTTGATTAAGCTGGCAGATTATCTGCACAATCTTAGGGTGATCACGGAAATGAATATCTCGGAAATAAGGGAAAGAACCGCGCAGGAAGCCTTGCAAATTTATGCTCCAGTGGCCGCTCGTCTAGGTATTTATTCTTTAAAAGAAGAACTGGAAGATGCTAGTTTTAAAATTCTTTTTCCTAAAGAATATCAGCAAATTACCGCGGGAATTAAAAAATATCAGTCAGCACAAACTAAGTTTTTAAGTTATGCCCAGGAGCAACTGCAGCGAGTTTTACGGGAAGCGGGACTAGAGGTGCGGCAAATTACCGGACGAATTAAGCGTCCTTATAGTATTTTTAATAAAATGAAACGAAAAGAAATTGACCGCCTAGAAGAGGTTTATGATTTAGCAGGATTAAGGGTAATTGTTCCTTCGCGGGAAGATTGTTATCTGGCCCTGGGCGTGATTCATGCTCACTTTACCTCCCTAGAGGGACACTTCCGAGATTACATTGTTTTTTCCAAGCCTAATCTTTATCAAAGTTTGCACACCACTGTCATCGGTTTGGGGACAAAATCCGCAGGTCAGACCAAAGTAGAAATTCAGATTCGCACGCCTGAAATGCATGCCCGCGCTGAATATGGGGCGGCGGCGCACTTTGTCTATAAAGAAGGACAAGACACAAGGTCAGGCGTGGAAAAAATGATGTGGTTAAAAGGAATTTTACAAACTAGAGAGGATGATGACGAAGACAATGCTTTTAAAAAAGAAATCTTTCAAGAACGTGTTTTCGTTTTTGATGAACAAGGTAGTATTCAAGAACTGCCCAAAGGGGCGACCGCATTGGATTACGTTTACGTACTGTACGGAGAAGAAGGACACCATTGTCAAACTGTGAAAGTGAACAATAAAGTTGTTCCTTTTGGTTATGTTTTAAAAAATGGAGATCTGGTTACTTTTGTTAAAAAAATGCATCAATCCCCCAGTCCTTTTTGGTTGGCCAGTGTAAACACAAAAGAGGCCAAAGATGCGATTCAAATCTGGTTGTCCAGCCAAAAAAAACTGGTGACACCGGAAAGAGAGACGCTTAATCAGGGATTAAGTAAACGCAAAGATGTTGCTATAAATTCTTTAAAAGATTCTGTAGAGCCGATTGTAACGCAAGATTTAAGCTCTAATCTTTTAACCAAAAAAGAAACCCAAGTGCTTGTGGCGGGGGAGAAAAATATTTCTTATGAACTAGCGGGTTGTTGCCAGCCTAAAAATCCGACACCTTTAATCGCTTATGTGGATCGTTATGGAAAAGTTTTAGTGCATCGCTCTGATTGTGGGGTGGTTCATAAAATTTCTACACTTCGTTTAATGGAGGCCCAGTGGACTACAGAAGGATTAGAATTAAAAGCCAAAAGAGTAAGATTATCCCTGAAGTTTAAAAACCAGGCGAAAACCCTGAAAGCAATTTTAGATTTATTGACGAACCGAGAGATTAAAGTAGAAAATTTGGTTGCTAGAAAAGCAGAAACAGAAAAAGACCTCACGCAATTTAATTTTGATTTGAAAATGGGACCGCGTCAGGATTTAGGGCAACTTTTAGCGCAATTAAGAAAAATGCGTTTAGTGAAGCAAGTAGAGGGAGAATGGGAAAAGGGAAGTGAGTAGCGACCCGAATAATCCGAATGTTTTTGCTACTCCATTAAAAGCCCCCTTGATAAAGGGGGTTGGGGGATTTATCAGGCAATAGATGAGACTCAAACCCCCCTTAATCCCCCCTTATCAGGGGGGTAGGCAGTTTCGGATCGGTTAAAGCTATCTGAAGTATTTCTCCATAAAACCGCGGGCTTGTTTTAGTAATTCAAGCACGCGTTCCGAATCGGAAAAAGTCAGGTATTTAGTTTTAACCTTCAAACTGATGTGATGGCGGTATTTATTTTGTTTCAATTTGGTCAGAAAGCTTTCTAAAGGCAAGGTACCTTCTTGAGGAAAGAAGTGGAAGCGACCGCGTGAAACATTGGAAAGCTGTATGTGTAGAATTTGTTTTTCTAAAAGTTCGTAAGTGTGTATCAGAGAAAGTTTTTTACTGACCAGATTGGAAGTATCCAAACAGATTTCCCTAAAATGTTTCAAATCAACAATTGTGTTCATAGAACGGGAAGGAATGAAGCCTAGAATATTATTAGCGGGAGAGTTGATCATCAAAATACGTACGCGATGTTTGCGGCGCAATTCAGTAAGATTTTTTTTCAACCATTGAGTGTATTGATAATCCAAAAGACGAGGCGGAAACAAAATTACCATTTCGGCCTTAATCTCTTCCGCCAAAGCGATAGTTTCCAGAGTATTTTTTTTAGTAGGACTAGAGGGAGCCTGCACGGCAACTATGGGAAGTTGATACTGGCTAATGAGACTATTTAAGTAACTAGCGTCTTGGGTGTCCAACACTTTAGTGATTTCCAAATCAATCGCTTCAAAACCGGCTTTTTTGGCAAACTCAAAAACGCGGTTGAGGCCGTAATTTTCCAAAGAATTAGTCGCTAGAGCGAGCATAGTGGAGCTTTTTATTTCTTCTTATTGTAACAAATTAGTGGAAGGAATGCAAAAATTAGCGAGGTAGCTGGTTAGCTTATTAGCTT
>CAZPDC010000075.1:0-3266 GCA_964585215.1 uncultured Candidatus Peribacteria bacterium | reverse complement strand
CTTATTAATTATTTTTATCCACAGGAACTATAAACAACGCTGGATAATCTTACATTTAAAATTATTTAGTTGTTGGTCATTGTGGCCTTTTTCTAAAAAGCTACAAGCTACAAGCTAAAAAGCTAATTCATATTTTCACAAATTGTTTGTCCGAATTCAGAGCATTTTACCTCGCGGGCGTTTTCCATCAGGCGGGCAAAGTCGTAAGTGACGATTTTTTGCTGAATGGTTTTCTCTAATCCTTGCAGAATCAAATCAGCTGCTTCATCCCAACCTAGATATCTAAGCAGCATTTCTCCCGAAAGAATCAGAGAACCCGGATTCACTTTATCCTGTCCGGCGTATTTGGGCGCGGTGCCGTGCGTGGCTTCAAAGACCGCATGTCCGGTTTCATAATTGATATTGGCACCGGGCGCGATACCAATGCCGCCGACTTGCGCGGCCAGCGCGTCGGAAATGTAATCGCCATTGAGATTGAGTGTGGCAATCACGCTGTATTCTTCAGGACGAGTGAGAATTTGTTGGAGAAAATTATCCGCGATGCGATTTTTTAGAATAATTTTATGGTCAGTATTTGGTTGTCCGGCCAATTCTTCTTCAGTCACGACTTGATTAGGAAATTCTTGTTTAGCTAAGGCGTAACCCCACTTCAAAAAACCGCCCTCCGTAAATTTCATAATGTTGCCTTTGTGCACGAGAGTTACGGAGGGTAGGTGGTGTAAGATGGCGTGTTGAATCGCCGCGCGAATCAGGCGTGTAGATCCTTCTTGGGAAACGGGTTTGATACCAATGCTGGAAGTTTGCGGAAAACGGATTTTTTTTACTCCCAATTCATTTTGCAAAAATTTAACAAGCTTGTCACATTCTAGTGTGCCGTTTTCCCATTCAATTCCCGCGTACACGTCCTCCGTGTTTTCACGGAAAATCACCATATTCACTTTTTCAGGATTTTTGACCGGAGAGGGGACACCAGAAAAATATCTCACGGGGCGTACGCAGGCAAAAAGGTCCAGTTCCTGTCGTAAGGTTACATTGAGACTGCGGATGCCTTCACCCACGGGTGTAGTCAGAGGGCCTTTGAGCGCGACTAGATATTCTTGAATTGCTACTAAGGTAGCTTTAGGTAACCATTCTCCAGTTTGGTTAAAAGCCTTTTCGCCTGCTAAAATTTCCCGCCACGCAATCTTTCTTTTACCCTGATAAGCCTTTTGCACGGCCGTATCTAAGACAGGTTGAGTGGCTCGCCAAATATCCGGTCCTGTACCATCGCCTTCAATAAAGGGAATGATAGGATTGTCGGAGACGGTCAACTGACCATTTAGAAAAACAAGCTTGGACATAAGTAGGGTGGAGCGGGTGACGGGATTTGAACCCGCGATCTTCTCGTTGGCAACGAGACGCTCTACCAACTAAGCTACACCCGCAGAAAACGGTAGCATTATATAAGAGACATTTTAATTTTCAATAAACCCCTCTTTGGTGTAAGTTCCTTCAATTTTTCTAGTTCCGCCGTAGTTCCAGCTATGGCGGATGATGTTTCGGGAAATAAAATCAGTACTGACGGCTAATTGATTGCCAATATAAAAGCCAATATGGCCATGTTTTTTACCGTTTCCCGTGAAATCCACCATTTCCCAGACCAAAATGTCACCCGGATGGATTTGCTCAAGGGGGATTTTTTTCCAATAGGATCTTTCCAAATCAGCCACTGTATTTTTCACCGCAATATGGATTGATTCAATTTGACCGAATAATTTAAGCAGATTGGACACAAAAAAAGCACAAGAAAGTTCCCCATTTTGCAGTAAGTCTACTTTTTTCCCGTCAATTTCAAAATAAGAACTCCGAAACAAACTACTTCCCACGGAGTTTTTAACCATTTGTAGATAAGTGGTGAAAGCGAGAAAACGCATAATTAAAAATTTAAAATTCAAAACGTAAAAGTCAAAGCTGAAGCTTAAAACTAAGAACCGAGAAAATGGAATGTAAAAAGATTTTAGTTTTGAATTATGGTTTTAAGTTATGCGTTATACGTTTTGAGTTTTTCTGGTGGGCGTTGGGGGAGTCGAACCCTCGACCTTCTCGGTGTAAGCGAGACGCTCTAACCAACTGAGCTAAACGCCCGGAGAGAAAATATGAATGATGTATTATGAATTACGAATAATGGATTGAGAGAAATCTGCTAATTAAAACAGGGCAAATTTAGCACAAAGAAACAGATTTTCAATTTTAAGAATCAAAAAATTAGGGCCGACATCAGTCGGCCCTTTATATCTAGACAGCCAGTCACAAGTTGCCTTGAACTGGTTGCAATTTTTAATTGAGGGGGATTCGAGTGAACCCCCCCACAAATATTTTTGGAGTACCCCAACAAAAAATAATAGATTGTGTTTAAAATGAGGTACTCACGACCCGAGTGACCAACCAGGGTTTGTTTCTTTAATTGGTTTAAAAGAAACTTTTCCAAGCTTGCTTTCGGGTCACAAGGAATAGCAATAAGAATTTATTACCATTCCCCGTGACCCTTTAGGGTGCTTTTTGATGATTATCCGCAAAGCTCTTCCGGACCTTGAAAACAAGGGGAAGTAGACAAAGATAACCAAGCAGTTCGATTTCAGACAGGTCTTTCTGGTCAGAAAAGCCCTTTGATCAGCAAGCAAGGAAAAAGAAAATCTTAGACCCGGGGGCGGAGATCTCCCATCCCCGCCAAAACTTTGCTACCGGATTTTTTCGGTGGTAAAGTTTGGGTGGGGAGGTAATTAAGCGTTGTTTATGTGAGAACTGTTCACGGGCGGGTGCCTGAAACAAATTCATTTTCGCGCGGCTTAGAGATTTCACTTGGGCCCGCCGGGCCTGAAACCTTCTTACTCCCTGCTTACGAACCGAATTTTCAAAGAACCAATTTAAGTTTTCATAGTATTTTATTCGCGAGTAGGCATTTGAACAAGTGAAATAGATTGCAGTAGGCATAATAATGTTGGTTAGTGTAACTAAATTGTTATTTGATGGCTAGGAGTAGCGAAGTAGATAAATACAGAAGTGCAAATTCAAAGCTCAAAGGTTAAAAGTTAAAACTATAACTCAAAACTAAAAACAAAAACATGACGTGGAGTGCCATTTGGTTTTTGAAATTAAAAAGAAGGGAACATCCGTAGATGTCCTCTTTTGATGCGCACCAGTTCCGCGACCCAGTAGAATGTCCACGGTTCTTGGGATCATACGCTAATTTCTTTGATTAAATAAGTTCCCCTCCTAAAGCCCCCTTG
>CAZPDC010000074.1:0-3325 GCA_964585215.1 uncultured Candidatus Peribacteria bacterium | reverse complement strand
ATCCTGGATCATACGCTTTTTCCTTTGAGAAAGTTTTGAGATAAATTATTTAATCTTTCTCTTAAAAAGATTTTTCCTGCATCTGCCCCCCTGATAAGGGGGGTTGGGGGGTTTGAGTTTCTTACTTCCTTGATAAATCCCCCTACCACGACACCAGACGGTGCATGGCGAGCCCCCTTTATCAAGGGGGCTTTAAGAGAGAAGTTTATTTATTTAAAGAATTATCGTATGATCCTCTAAATGAAATTCAAACAAAAACTCGTATTTAATCAACCAATCTTTTAGGCTTTTTGCTAGCCTATCTCACGAACATCTTTATAATTAAAGAGGAATATTTTGTCTATGTCTAAGTTAAAAAGGAAGGTTCTCTGGCAGACTTTCGTAAGTTTACTCGCGGCCTTGTGGGCTTTCAGCTGGGCAGTACCCATCGGAGCGGCCGAGAACAAATTGATGGCAATCGCCTCTGACGCGATTGCCGGCTTTGGCGTTTCTCTACAAACCAACGTGACACAATCACAGACAGAAGTAACTTTCACTGTCACTAAACCCAACGGACAAATCGTACGCCTCTACGCCAACACAAACCTAGAAGGAATCGCTAAAATAGATTTGGATAGCACCCACACCACTAAAATCGGGGTTTATAAAGTGACCGTGGAGGCGCGTAATTTTCCTGAAGCTTTACCGCACGAAAGTACTTTTCGGATTTTTCCCGACATCGTTTCCGACATCACTTCCAATCTGGAGATCAGCAAGCCTACCATTAAGGCGGATAAGCAAGATTATGGTTATCTCACTGTCACCTTACGCGACAAATACTACAATGCCATACCGGAACACCTTGTGAAAATCATCTCCAGTCGCGCCAATGATCTAATTGATAAAATCAATGGCGGGATCACGGATGATCAAGGTAAAGCTAACTTTAAAATCTCCTCCGCTGATGCCGGCATCGCCACCTATATCGCGATTGACACCATTACGGGCAAAACTCTTTTAAAAAGAGAAAGTGTGATTTTTTATGCCGCGGCTACTTTGTCGGGAGAAAATGAACAAGCGGGCGATCTGCTGAAAACTAGCTTGTTTCAAACTGCTTTTGTGGGCGGACCCGTAGCTAAACTGGAAATTGTCGCGCCCAAAAAGGTTAAAGTTGCTTCCAGTTTTGATATTACTCTGCACATTTTAGACAGTAGCGACAGCCCCGTACCGGACTACCGCGGTACTATTCTGTTTAGCGCGCCGGATGATCCCAACGCCTCTTTGCCCGTGCAAACCACCGGTTACACTTTTACAGGAGCAGAAGAAAAACCGGGTGAACACGCTTTTATTAAAGCAGCTTCCTTTTCCACTCAAGGTATGCACCAACTCGTGGTTACCGATGTGGACAACCCTGAGCTGGAAGGCAATTTGATTATTGAGGTAGTGGATCAACTCACGCAAAACAATCCTCCACCTTCACCACAAGACTTAACCATTCTTTCACCTAAAACCGGCAGTACCTTTGGTACCGGCACCATTAATCTAATCGGAAAAACTTTCGCCAATACTCAAGTCAAGGCTTCTGATAATGGCTTAGAGGTGGCGAATAAAATCACGGACAATGAAGGTAATTTCACTTTTGCTTTGCTAAATTTAGCCAATGGCTCACACAAACTGCAAGTTAAAGTTTTTGACGCGGAAGACACGGAGATTTTAGTTTCTCCAGAGATCGCGATTACAATTGATACGGAACCACCCGCCTTACAAGAGATTAAGGTGGAACCGGCGCTGGAAGTCGCTCCCGGGGAAGCGCTGACTCTGACCATCATAAGCGAACCGGCTCTGAAAGATGTGAAAGTTACCCTGAACCAAAAATCTTTTACCTTAAATGAAGATACTAGCACGCCGGGCACTTATAAAGTTTCACTGCCTGCTCCTGAAGAGCCAGGCCAGTATCCATTGGAAATGATGCTGATTGATAGTTACGGCAATCAAACTTCGCCTACAACCAATAAAACCATTACCGTCGGTTCCTTAAATTTACCCAAAATTGAACAGCTCAATTTTGAATCCACGAGTGATTCCGTACAGGTAAGTTGGGCCGCGCCGACCAGTTTGGGCGACTTGCAATCATATCGTTTGACTTATGGTTCAAGCGCCACCACTTTAAATCAGACCTTAACCATTCCGCGTGAGCAAGTTTCCGTGACCGTGAACAATCTGCAATCAGAAACCACCTATTACTTCCAGTTGGCGGCTCTCAATGAAAAAGGACGCGAAGGCGAAAAAAGTTCTGCGCAAAGCTACGCGACCAAGAAAAAATTTGGTTTTTTCAATCTGAAAACTGAAACTAAAGAAAGTACGGTAATTTTGAGCTGGGATATTGGCGACAATTCTCGCGTGAAAGAATATTTGGTGGAATACGGCATTCGTTCTAAAGAATATCCGGTCAAGATTTACACGTTGAATAACACCGCGCGCGTGGAAATTAACGACCTGATTGATGGCTTGCGTTATTACTTTATGATTCACGCGCTTGATCCACAAAATACCGACCTGTTGCAAAGTGAAGAGGTTAACGCTTTGGCAGGGTTGAACCCTCAAGAAATTACTTACAATGTGGAGCCGGCTCCTTGTGAACCCGGTGACGTGAAAAATTTAAAACTCATCGAAAAAGAAACGGGCGAACCCAAGGGGCAAGTCGGTTGGATTTTGACCTGGGACCCACAAGTAAACGTGGATTATTACAATGTTTATATCGGTTCACGTCCGGGACGTTACGACTTGCCCACGCAAAAAGCGGAAACAAATTCTTTCGTGGTGCCTTACGTGGACGACGATAAACAATATCATTATTTTTCCGTGAAAGCGGTTTGCGCCGACGAGCAAAAAGAATCCAATGTTTATTCCAAAGCCTTAAGAATCAATACCGGCCCCGCGCTGGGCATCTTGGTTGGCTTAACTCTTTTAACTGGCGGAATCATCTATTTCTATCAACGCCGCAAAGTTAAGGCTTAGAAGTTGGAATTTTGAATTTAGAATTTTGAATGTCATTCCGGCTTGCTTGCCCTGCACCGTATGGTACTGGGGCTTGCCCTGCACCGTATGGTACTGGGGCTTGCCCTGCACCGTATGGTACGGGATAACTTTATAACTCCATCACTTTTTTTCTGTTTTTATGTTCTCGTGTTCTCGTGTTCTTAGGCTCTTTAACCCTTCCTCCCAATGATCCCCTTTGGGAGCTTCCATTTTACTCTCTTCTTGTTTATCATCAGTCTTTCCTGAAAATGGTGTTGGCCAATCATCCGCGTATCTCTCACTCATAAAATAAAATTAGGTAATAAAA
>CAZPDC010000073.1:876-3491 GCA_964585215.1 uncultured Candidatus Peribacteria bacterium | reverse complement strand
CTAAAAAGCTAATCAGCTCTTTTTTTCGGCCAGCAGGAAAGTTCCATCAGAAAAAATACCAAAAAGGTCAAAAGCAGATTCCAAAAATTAAACACATGCAGACAAAAGAATAGTACAATTACCACCAGAAAGAGACTAAGCAAAATCGCTTGTCTTAAGGCAGTCCTAAAAGGGTAAGGGGAAATCTTAGAGAGCTTATTTCCTAGCCAACTAAGCACCAAAGTAAAAGTGCCCAGACAAGCTAAAAACAAGGTGATTAAAAGAAGCGGTACGGCTAAAAGCGGAGTTGTAAACGGATCTATGCGCAACAGCACAATCACAAAAGCCCCCCAACCAAACAGGGCCGTGATTAAAAGACTCAAAAGGGTGAAAGAAAAGAACATAGACAAATTTCTAATTCCCAATTTCTAATTACTAATTACGATCACAGGGTTAGACCCTTTGGGAGCCGTTAGGGTCTAACCCTGTTTTTTAAATCTTTAACCTTTAGCCTTTAATTTTCCCCCAAAGAGTCCCACGAATTCCACTTCCAGCAAAATCTCTTTTTCCAGCAATTTTACCACAATTTTATCCAATACCGTTCGGTTCTGCGTTAAGATTTCCCGCGCTTTTTTGCTCGCTTCTTCCACAATCCGCTTCACCTCCATATCAATCAAGGCCGCCATTTTTTCACTGTGTTCACGCCGTTGAATTAGGTCTTTACCCAAGAAAATCGAAGCGTTCTGATCAGCGTAAAAAACCGGTCCGATTTTATTACTCATACCATATTCGGCCACCATCCGGCGGGCAATTTGCGTAGCGCGTTTTAAATCATTCGTCGCGCCCGTGGTGATTTCATTGAAAACCAGTTGTTCCGCCTCTCTTCCCCCTAGAAGCGAAGCCAATTCATCCTTAAACTTGGAACGGCTCTGTAGATACAAATCCTGTTTAGGTAAAAACCAAGTAGCTCCTAATGTCATTCCTCGCCCAATCAGTGAAATCTTGTGGACCGGATCGCAATGTGGCAAAAGATGCCCCACCACCGCGTGACCCGCTTCGTGATAGGCCGTAATTTTCTTTTCTTCTTCCGTCAGAATTCGGGATTTTTTCTCCGGACCCATCATTACTTTCTCCACGGAATCTTCCGCATCCTTCATTTTAATTTTCGTATGACCGTGCTTGGTGGCTAGAATCGCGGCTTCATTCATTAAATTTTCCAAATCCGCTCCCGAGAAACCCGGCGTTTGTTTGGCGATTTTTTCTAAATTTATTTCTTTGTCCAAGGGTTTATTACGCGAGTGCACTTTCAAAACCGCCAATCGATCACGAATGTCCGGCAGTTCAATCACCACCCGGCGGTCAAAACGCCCCGGACGCAACAGGGCCGGATCCAAAACATCGGGGCGGTTAGTGGCCGCTATCACAATCACATTCGTCCCCTGTTCAAATCCATCCATCTCCGCCAAAATCTGATTCAGGGTTTGCTCACGCTCGTCGTGTCCACCCCCCAAACCAGCGCCACGGTGACTGCCTACCGCGTCAATTTCATCAATAAAAATAATCGCGGGCGCGTTGCGCTTCGCTTTCATAAACAAATCCCGCACGCGCGAAGCCCCCACACCCACAAACATTTCCACAAATTCCGAACCGCTGATATTCAAAAATGGCACATTCGCCTCTCCCGCCACCGCGCGCGCTAAAAGCGTTTTGCCCGTGCCTGGAGGTCCCATCAAAAGCACCCCTTTGGGAATTTTCGCGCCCATGTTGAGATATTTTTTAGGATGTTTCAAAAAATCCACAATTTCAGAAAGTTCCTCTTTTTCCTCTTCCGCTCCCGCCACGTCCTTGAAGGTGATTCTATTTTTCGCTTTATTTTTATCAAACAACCGCGCGCGCGATTTACCAAAAGAAAAAGCATTCGCGGTACCCTTTTGAGCTTGTTTCAGCATATACAACAAAAAGGCTGCAATAAGTAAAAAAGGAATCAGGCTGGATAAAATTTCCATCCAAAAACGACTGCCTTCCGTATCTTCCACGGTCACGGGAATATCTTTGGTCAGATCATCAAAACCCAGATCTTTAATCCCGTCCGTAGGCAAACGGTAAGTATTTTGTATTTTACCATCCGTGGTTTCCGCTATAATTTTATTTTCCCTGATCTGCAGACTCTTGAGCTGATTTTGTTTGTATTCTTCTTGAATTTTACTCAAAGAGACTTCTTCGGCTGGTATTAATTCCGCTCGGTTAGAAAAAACAAAATATAAACCCGTGATAAACAGGGCAAGGATAATCAAATACAAAAATCCATTGGGACGAGTTGGATTTTTACCGGCTGATGGTAAGGGTGTTTCAGGAAACATGAGAGAGTTATTAGTTGTAGGTTATAAGTTGTAAGTTATAAAAACTTGCAGGTTGAATTATAAACCCCCGACCTAAAATTCCAAACTTCAAAATCTAAATTTTGCGTTTTGCATTTTGACTTCTTTGTCACCTGTCACTTGTTAAATGTCAATTGTTCCCTCCCTAATCAGCTAAAAAGCTACCCCAGTACCATTCGGTACGGGGCAGGCAAGCTAAGAAGCTATTTTGTTTTCGTCCTCCCTGATGCCTGCGCTTCTGCTTCGGTTTTAAAACAA
>CAZPDC010000073.1:0-866 GCA_964585215.1 uncultured Candidatus Peribacteria bacterium | reverse complement strand
TCCAACTGGCCGAAGCGCGACTGTGGTAAATCTTACTGTTTTTACTGGCAATAAAGTTACAATCCGCTGACAAAAGTGCGTTACCGAGTTCTAATTTCCCCGTGGGAGCTAACACGGTTTCCAGAGCAAAAACTCCCTTCTCGTCAGGGGTAACCAGGGTTTCCCCAATCATCACACGAGCCTCTTTTCCCTCCACGCTGCCTGTTATTTTTCCTTGTCCAATACTGGCAATTTTTATAAGCGGAACCTGCGGATTAATCTCGCCTACGAATTTCATCGGTTCCGCGCGCGCATTTTGTTTAGCGGACAGCGATAATCTCCCTGCCCAAAAACTCACACCCACTACCAGCACTAAGGCAATCGTTAACTGAATCTTTTGTTTAACCTCCTCGGACATAATAGAATAAGACTAGCTTTAAGTTTTAGTTTTTACATTTTCCATTTTTGTTTTTTATCTTTTATTTTTCATTTTTTGTCTTTCGTACTTTGTACTTTGTACTTTTTTGTCACTTGTTAAATGTTAATTGTCAATTGTTTCTCCTCTATCACTCATCTTTTTTTATCTTTTGTACTTTGTACTTTTTTGTCACTTGTTAAATGTTAATTGTCAATTGTTTCTCCTCTATCACCTTCTTCCTATGTTCGCCTTCATTCTAGGGCGTGAGCCACTCCTGTCAATCGCGGAGCTTAGCCATATTTTCTCACCCGAGCAGATTATTGAGGTTACTCCGGAATTTGCTGTTATTGATTCCGATCTTTGCCCCCCTGATAAGGGGGGTGAGGGGGGTTTGTCTTCTTCCCTCCTTACCAAGGAGGGACAGAGGGAGGTTTCTTCTGTCAAATGTCAATTGTCAAATGTCAATTGT
>CAZPDC010000072.1:0-3552 GCA_964585215.1 uncultured Candidatus Peribacteria bacterium | reverse complement strand
AATTAATCAATTTACGTCCACTGGCGCCGTCAAAAGGATCATGGTCGGAATGGTTGTGAAGACTGGTTTTTAAATATTGGGAACTGGTTTTATTTTGGCTTGTCATGCTAAGTATTTTTTAGATAGATACGCTTAAATTCGAATTTCAAATTTCGAAATCCGAAACAAATTCAAATGATTAAAATATAAATAACCAAAACTGTTTTAAATTTGGAGCATTCTGATTTTGAATTTGTTTAGAGTTTCGTGCTTCGGATTTTGAGTTTTATTTGATGTCTTGATTATAGTTACATTCGGAACATTTCAATTTACTCTTGTTTACTGCTACAAGTAGGGCTTTGCACTTGGGACACGTTTTGCCCGTGGGTTTGTTCCAAAGCGCGAATTTGCATTTGGGATATTGATTGCAACCGTAAAAAATCCGTCCTTTTTTGGATTTACGCTCTACGATTTCTCCCTTAGAACACTCGGGACATTTTACGCCCGTGTTATTCGCGATGGCCTTGGTGCTTTTGCATTCAGGGTAGGCGCTACAAGCCAAAAATTCACCGAAGCACCCGCGTTTCACCACCATCGGCGCGCCGCATTTTTCGCATTTTTCATCTTTGAATTTTTTGGCCAGCGTTTTTTCTTTTTTTTCTTCTTCGGGCAGGGGCCGGGTGAAATCACATTCGGGATATTTGTGACAAGCCATAAACTTGCCAAAGCGTCCGAATTTAATTACCATCGGCGCGCCGCATTTTTCGCATTTTTCCGCTGTGACTTCTTCAAATTTTTTCAAGGTTTTAGCTTTAATCTCCAGAATGGCCGCGAAAGGGTCGTAGAAACTATGTAGAGATTTAGTCCAAACCAGTTTGCCTTCGGCAATCTCATCCAATTCTTCTTCAATTTTGGCGGTAAAGCCGTAGTCCAAAATATCGGGAAAATTTTTCACCAAAAAATCCGTGACCACAGTGCCAATTTCTGTAGGGATGAGGTATTTACCGGGACCGTTTAGTTCCATATTCTTTTTTTCCACATACTCGCGCGCGATGATAGTGGAGATAGTAGGAGCATAAGTGGAAGGGCGACCAATGCCTTCCGCTTCCAGTTTTTTAACCAGACTGGCTTCCGTGTAATGGGCGGGGGGTTGGGTAAAATGTTGAGAAGGTTCCAGTTTTTTACGGGTACATTTTTCTTGTTCTGCCAGAGAAGGCAGAAGTTTTTCTTGATCTTCCAGCGCTTTCTCTGGATCGTCCGTGTCTTCCACATACACGCGCATAAAACCGGGTTTTTTGATGATTTGGCCTCTGGCGATAAATTCGTAGTTGGGTTGGTCAGTGGGAATTAAAGTGACAATCGTATTATCCAAAACCGCTTCGCGCATTTGAGTGGCTAAAGTTCTTTTCCAAATCAGGTCGTAAAGCTTGTATTGCCTGGCGTCTAAATGTTTTTTAAGCTCCTCTGGTTTGAGGCCGAGATTCGTGGGACGAATCGCTTCGTGAGCTTCCTGGGCTCCTTTGGATTTAGTTTGATAGTGTCTGGGCGTGTCCAATGTGAATTCCTCGCCAAATTCTTTTTGAATGACTTCTTTGGCTTGCTCAAGAGCTGATGTGGCCAGATTAAAACTGTCGGTGCGCATATAGGTAATCAAACCCGTGGAACCCTCCGTTAGTTCAATACCCTCATAGAGTTGTTGCGCGATTAGCATGGTTTGTTTCACGGAAAAGCCCAGCTTGCGGGAAGCTTCTTGTTGCAAGGTGGAAGTAGTGAAGGGTGGAGGAGGAGTCCTATGGGTTTCCTTTTTTTCCACGGATTGTACGAGATAATTTTTAATCTCTCCGATCACGTCTAAAACCCGATCCGCTTCTTTGCGATTGGTAGCCTGCCATTTTTTGCCTTTATATCTTTCCAGTTCGGCGGTGAATTCTTCTTTGCCACTGTTTAAAAAAAGTCCTTTGATTTTCCAATATTCTTCTGGCTTAAAGGCTTGGATTTCCCTTTCTTTTTCCACCAACAGTCGTACAGCTACGCTTTGCACGCGGCCCGCCGAAAGTCCGCGGCGGATTTTTTGCCAGAGTAAAGGACTTAATTTGTATCCCACCAAGCGGTCCAAAATACGACGGGCTTGTTGAGCGTAAAAGAGACGTTTATCAATTTTACGCGGTGACTTCAAGGCTGCCTTAATCGCCTCGGGAGTGATTTCATGAAAAACAATCCGTTCGTAATCTTTATCTTTGAGTTCCAGAATTTGCAAAAGATGCCAGCCAATCGCTTCGCCTTCGCGGTCCTCGTCTGTGGCAATCCAGACTTTGGGATGACCCTTGAGATTTTTTTTGAGCTCAGTAACGGTTTTCTGTTTGTCGGGAGGAATGACATAGGTGGGTTGAAAATTTTTCTTGGTGTCTACCCCTATTTTACTGGAAGGCAAATCGCGCAAGTGTCCCATAGAAGCCTTGATAACATAGTCCTTGCCCAAAAAACGGCCGATGGTTTTGGCTTTAGTGGGGGACTCAACGATGACAAAATTCTTAGCCATATGTCTAAAAGTTTCTTTTTAATTCTAAAGCAAGGGGGACTGAATTAGCAAGAGAGAGTTTAATAAATTTTCAATTTCCAATTTCCAATGAAATGTCAAATTACAAAACACAAATGCCAAATGAATGCTTAAATGACTAAATGTTAATTTTTTTAATTATTTGGATTTGATCCATTCTCCGTAGCAGTGCTACTGCGAAGGATGAATTTGATATTGGGATTTTGAGATTTGGAATTTAACCAAAGAGGTGTTTTTTCTTTTTAGTCATAAAATAAACCAATAGGAGGCCGATTAAAAAGGCCAAAGTAGCAAGAAGTCCAATTAATCCAAAGTAAGTTTTAAACGTTTCCCAGCTGTTGCCGAAGAAAAAGCCCAAAGTGAAAAAGAGAATGGACCAAGTAAGCGCGCCTGCCAGATCGTAGAAGAAAAATTTGGTATAACGCATTTCCGCGGCGCCGGCCACCACGGAAAGAAAGGAGCGAAAGATGGAAAGGTAACGACCAAAGAAAACCGCTTTATCACCGTATTTTTCAAAAAAAGCCTTAGCGCGCGCGAGACTGTTGCTACTGGTATGAAAAAAAAGAAACCTTCTTTTTTCCCGCCAAAGCTTGGTTTTGAGAAATTTACCTAAAAAATAACCCGTATTGTCTCCAGAAATCGCACCAACTGTCGCGGCTAAAAAAGCCCAAAAGGGGCTAATGATTCCTTGGCTGGCTAAAATGCCGCCAGTGACAATCACGGTTTCTCCGGGAATCACTAAACCGAAAAAGAAAGAACACTCTAAAAAAGTGACAATGAAAATCGCCCACGCGCCCCAATTTTGCAGAAAAGGTACCACCTGCTCCGTCAAAAAATTTTCCATTGATTGTTTTTTTATTCAGACTTCCGCATTCTAAAGAAAGGGGCAGGGAAGTCAAAAAAACAAAAAATTGGTGCCGGAGGGTAGAATCGGACTACCGACACAAGGCTTTTCAGGCCTCTGCTCTACCACTGAGCTACCCCGGCACTTGACCAGATTATATGGGATAATTTTT
>CAZPDC010000071.1:0-3552 GCA_964585215.1 uncultured Candidatus Peribacteria bacterium | reverse complement strand
GGAACTATCCCAGGTTCCCTTCTTGTTGATTGTGCTGTTTTTAGAAAAGAATAAAATCAGATTGGAATATTAGCTATGCCTAAGAAAATTCTTTTACTTGATCCCGCGACTATCTTAGGAGGCGCCGAACTTTTTTGTTTGGAACTCCTAGAGAAGCTTGATCGTGTAAAATTTAAACCAGTTTTGGTTTCCAGTGGACAACAAAGAGATTACATTGCCAAAATTCCAACGGACATCGTAAAACATCTGTTGCCCCTTACTTCACTTAAACTAATCACACCGTATAAATTTATAATCAATCTGCGCAAGCTCAAACAAATCTGTCTAAAAGAACGGCCCGATTTGATTTTTACCAACACCATTCGCGCGCATATTTACGGAAGTTTAATCAGTCGCAAATTAAAAATCCCGCTTGTTTGGTATGTGCATGATTTCACTTTCCCACGTTTTTTCGCGCGTCATTTTTCCAATATGCCAAAGGCCATTCTTTGCAATTCGCAAGCCGTGCGCGAAGATCTGGTACAAAAAATTAGCGCAAAAAATCGGTTTAAGCTTAAGGCTATTCCCAATGGCGTTGACTTGGAAAAATTAAAACACTACAAATACTGTAAGCCCAATTTTAAGTGGGAGCAGAATTGTTTTTACCTGGGAGCCATCGGCCGCGTCGCCCGCTGGAAAGGTTATCATCTCTTAATTCAAGCTTTCGCTAAATTAACCACAAGTTTTACCAACCTACGTCTAATTATCGCGGGCGCTCCTTCTACACTAAAAGATGACAAAAAATATTGGCAGGAATTACAAATGCAAATTTCCGCAGGGAAACTACAAAACAGGGTTTTTCTAGTGGGTTTTCAGAAAAACAATTGGGACTGGATTAAATCTTTTGATCTGCTTTGTCACACGGCCACTTCACCGGAACCTTTCGGTCGAGTGATTATTGAGGCTATGGCTCTAGGCACACCCGTAATTGCCAGTAACTTGGGCGGACCGGCAGAAATCATTCAAAATGAAAAGAATGGTTTTCTGTTTAACCCCAGTCAGCCGATTGAATTAACTAATCTCTTAAAAAAGCTGATTTCTAATTTAAACTTAAGAAAAAAGATTGCGTTAGAGGCCAAAGAGACGGTTCAACAGAAATTCAATCTAACCCTGATCGTAAAACAAATCGAAAAAACATTCTAAATCAATAAATGAATTTTGACCTAAAATCACTCTGTCAGAAAAAAATTGCCGTGCTCGGTTTTGGCACGGAAGGCAAAGCGGTCTGCGAGTTTCTTGTTAAGCAAGGAATTATTAACCTCACGATTTGCGATCAGAACGAAAAGCTAAACCGTTCTTCATTTACCAATCTCAAATTTAAGTTGGGTAAAAATTATCTGGAAGATTTGATAGAGTTTGATTTGGTCTTTAGAAGCCCGGGGATCAAATATTTTTCCCCGGAAATTCAAGCGGCCGTTCAAAAAGGCGTTGAAATCTCTAGTTCCACTAAACTATTTTTTCAGCTATGTCCCTGCCAGATTATCGGGGTAACCGGTAGTAAAGGGAAGGGGACTACTTCCTCGCTCATTTACAGTATCTTGAAAGAAAATGGCCAAGATGTTTACCTGGGAGGAAATATCGGTAGATCGCCTCTGGAGTTTCTTGATCAACTAACTTCAAATTCAATAGTGATTCTAGAGCTTTCTAGTTTTCAATTACAAGACTTGGACCATAGTCCTCAAATCGCGGTAGTACTGGACATTTTTCCGGAACACTTGGATTATCACCAAAACTTTGAGGAATATTTAACCGCCAAACAACAAATCGCGCGCCTTCAAACCAAAGCAGGCTATTTGATTATGGATCAAAATTCTCCTTACCAACAAGCTTTTGTCACTTTGTTTCCCGCTCAAAAGGTTTTATTTGATTCGCGAAAAACCACCGCGCTTGCTAAATATCAATTTCCCCTTAGGGGCAAGCACCAGCTTAAAAACTTTCAGGCTGTCCTGGAAGTAATAAAACTTTTTAAAGTTGAAGAGGGTGTTATCCAAAGAGCTTTAGCTAATTTTAAATCTCTTCCACACCGCCTGGAGTTTGTGCGAGAACATCAAGATGTAAAGTACTACAACGACTCCTATGCCACCACGCCTGAAGCTAGCATCGCCGCGCTTCAGTCTTTTACTGAACCGTTAATTCTAATTCTTGGCGGATCAGATAAGGGGACAAGCTTTGAAGAATTGAGTAAAGCGATTATTAATCAGCCCAATCTAAAAAGTATCATCTTGATCGGTCAAACCGCGGACAAGCTTGAGAAGGTAATCTTACAATATTACTCCAAACGAAGTTCAAAGTGTCATTCTGGCTTGTCCAGAATCTATCACCCCAGACTGCGAGATGACAAATCAAAAATTAAAATCAAAAAAGGAGCCCGTGATATGCAAGAGATTTTAGAACAAGCCAGACAAGAAGCTCAACCCGGTGATGTGATTTTACTTTCTCCCGCCTGCGCCAGTTTTGGTATGTTTCAGAACGCTTCCGACCGCGGGGAACAATTTAAAAGATTAATTCAAGCTTTATAACCCTGCTTATGGCTAAATTGGGAATATTTGATTCGGGCTTTGGCGGTTTGACTGTATTAAAAAAATATAAGGAACTTCTTCCTCAATATAGCTATATCTATCTAGGCGATAACGCGCGCGCGCCCTATGGCAATCACAGTCAAGAAAGAATTTACGAATACACGCGACAAGCGGTGGAATTTTTATTTCAACAAGGATGCGCATTGGTCATTCTAGCTTGCAATACCGCTTCCGCGGCGGCCTTACGCCGTTTACAACAAGAATGGCTACCGATCAATTGTCCAGAGCGGCGGATTTTGGGAGTAATTCGTCCTACCGTTGAAGAAGTGTTAGATAATGTAAAATCAAAAAACATCGGTATTTTAGGCACACGGGCAACGGTGGCAACCAATGCTTACACGATTGAATTAAAAAAATTGGCGCAAGTAAGAAAGTTGCAAATCTACCAACAGGCTTGCCCCTTATTGGTGCCTTTAATAGAAGAAGGTTGGCTACGCCGGCCGGAAACGAAAATGATTTTAAAAAAATATTTACACCAACTCAAAACATATAATTTGGATACTTTGATCCTAGGTTGTACTCATTATTCGCTGCTTAAAAAAATCATTGAAAAGTACATGGGAAAAAGAATCCGCGTATTTTGCAGTAGCGATTGTGCTACGCGCAAACTGGTAGATTACCTAAAAAGACATCCTGAAATAGAGCAACAATTAGAAAAAGGGGATTCAATTACCTTCTATTCTACTGACGACCCTGAAAAGTTTAAAAAATTAGGTAGTCTTTTCTTAGGTAAACAAATTAAAGAGGTAGAAAAAGTGAAGTTAGATTAATCGGCTTATTAGCTTATTGATTTGTCAGTTTTTCTGTTTTTGTTTTTATGTTCTCGTGTTCCCCTGTCAATTGTCAAATGTTAATTGTTCCTTTATTCCATTGTCCCTATCCTCCTTCGCTAAAGCTACGGAGGATGAAGGCACTAAGGAATCCTTCAGTCGCT
>CAZPDC010000070.1:0-3556 GCA_964585215.1 uncultured Candidatus Peribacteria bacterium | reverse complement strand
CGTCAATTGTCACCTGTTAATTGTTAATTGTAATTTCCCCCTTGCTTTTTTTTCGCCCCCTTATAAAATACGTCCACTTTCTCTTCTTTTGACAGATGACAGAATCAAGCTGGTCAAGAGAGGAATTATTCCAAAGAAAGTCACTATGTTTAAAGAAGAAGGTCAACAAAAATATGAGTTGATGCTCGTTTTGCCCCCTGCTTTGGGTGAGAAAAACCAACAGGAGTTTATTGAAAATGTGAAAAAAATCATCAATACAGAAGAGGGCAAGATTTTTTTTGAAGACTTGTGGGGATTGCGCAATCTCGCCTACCAGATCAAGGGCGAAAAAAGTGGCTTCTACCTGATCTTGTATTTTGAATTATCAAAAAACAGGTTGGCAAAAGTACAAAAAGAACTGGAGATTTTCCCGAATCTACTGCGTTTTCTATTACTCAAAATTCCCGCTTTATATGAGTTTATCCCCATACTCCAAACAGAAGGGAAAGAGCAAAAACGAATTGAAGACAGTGTCAAAAGAAGACAGCAAAAAGAAGAAGAGAAAAAACGGCCTTTGCTAAAAACCAAGAAAGCGCCCGTTCTTGAGACAGTAGAAAAAACCACGGCAGAAATTGAAGTTAAAGAATCCAGCCAGTCAAAAATGAAACCCGCTATTACCAAAACCAAGGTTCAAAAAATAGAAAAGAAGTCAGAAGAGAAATCAGAGCAGGCAGTGGGGACGACTCAAATCCCCCAACCGCAGCACCAGACGGTGCACGGCGAGTCCCCCTTATCAGGAGAGCAGGAAGTGGAACAGCCCTCCGAACAACCAATCACTGTAAAAGAAGAACAACCTCTCGCTCCGGAAGCTCCTTCTGCTAAAAACAAGGATGATGAAATCCTCAAGAAAATCGACGACATTATCGCCGATTTGGATAATCTTTAACCTCCC
The DNA here is from genome assembly GCA_964585215.1 of uncultured Candidatus Peribacteria bacterium. GTDB lineage: Bacteria > Patescibacteriota > Gracilibacteria > CAZPDC01 > CAZPDC01 > CAZPDC01. The sequence continues at coordinate 2,625 of CAZPDC010000070.1, read as the reverse complement.
TCGCATGACTGAAGTAGTTAACCCTTATCAAAAGAAAAAAAACTGTTTTTTTTGCAAAAAAAAGATTACTTATATTGACTATAAAAATATTAAGCAAATTCGTCCTTTCACGGATCGTTTCGGACGTATTAAAAAATGCTATTACACCGGTACCTGCTTAAGACACCAAAAAATCCTTTCTGTTGCGATTAAGAACGCGCGCTTGGTAGCCCTGCTTCCTTTCGCAAAACGCTAAATTTTTTTACAACGTACCGAGTAGCTAAAAACGGACTTGTTTTTCAATAGTACCTCGCTAAAATACAGCCAGTATTTGTTCTTTAGGGAAATGTTTGATTGGAAGACAAATCTTTAAAAAATCGGCTTTTCAGGGAATGGCGTTCTCGACTGTAAAACGCCTAAGCTAGACCCTAAAGATACCACTTCTGAAAGTTTCCCTTCCAATTTAAAAAAGCATCTTCCTGATTATAATCAGGAAGAAACTAGGGTGGAACCGCCCCGATGAAACAACTTTTTGTCAATCGGAGCCCCTATGTAAAACATAGTGATGTTTTGTGCGTGTAAAAAATAAAGACGGCTTTCTATTTTGAACATTTGTCTTTGACTCTGAAGGATAAGTTCTCCCGTTCGAGGGCCTGAGAGGCCCCTCGGGGCCTGTCGAAGGCAGGCTCCAGACTCGAATAAGAATTTGTTTGGAAATTGGATGTTGGAAATTGAAAATTAACATCCGTAATTCTTTACACATAAATACATTATTTTTAACTCCCCCTTATGAACAAGACTGATTTAACTTCTGTCCGTCATTCTCTTTCTCATCTGATGACCTTGGCAATTACCGAGATGTTCCCCGGCGTGGGGCTCGGTGTCGGCCCTTGGATTGAAGACGGTTTTTATCAAGACTACGATTTCGATCTAGCCGGTCAAAAATTTGAAGAAAACCTACTGCCGGAAATTGAAAAAAAGATAAAAGCTTATCTCAAACAGGGCTTAACCTTTGAAAAATCGGAACATCCTATCAAAGAAGCCTTGGCAATGTCAAAAGATGATCCTTATAAAACTGAATTAATCCATGATTTAGACAAAGCGGGAAATAAAACGGTTTCTTTTTACCAATGCGGCTCTTTGGTTAATCTCTGCGCCGGACCACATGTGCAGTCCACCCAAGAAATTGATCCGAACGCTTTCAAGCTCACTCGCGTCGCTGGTTCCTATTGGAAAGGAGACGAAAAAAATAAAATGCTCACTCGCATTTACGGTATCGCTTTTGAAAATAAGGCCGCGCTGGAAGAATATTTGCGGCTTCAAGAAGAAGCAGAAAAGCGCGATCACCGCAAGTTGGGTAAAGAATTGGACTTATTTCATATTGATAGTCAGGTCGGCCTTGGCCTCCCTCTCTGGCATCCCAAAGGCGCGATGCTTTGGAGAGTTATTGAGGATTTTTGGTATCAGGAACACCTTAGAAACGGCTATGAATTGGTTCGCACGCCCCATATTGGAAGTAAATTACTCTGGGAAACTTCCGGGCACTGGAATTTTTATAATAGCAGCATGTACCCACCCCTAGAAGTTGGTCAAACTCTTGAGGAGAAACAAAAACAAACCAAAGTAAAAGAATCAGAAGAATATTTATTGAAACCGATGAACTGTCCTTTTCATGTCCAAATTTACAAAAACAGTCCTCGGTCATATAAAGATTTGCCTCTGCGTTGGGCCGAATGCGGAACGGTTTACCGCTATGAAAAGAAAGGGGAGCTTTCAGGATTAACAAGAGTACGTGGATTTACTCAAGATGATGCTCATATCATCTGTCGAGACGATCAAGTAGAGGAAGAACTAAAGAAAGTGATTGATTTCATCCTGTTCATCTTTAAATCGTTTGGTTTTAATCTTCAAGATCTACACGTCTATTTAGCAGTACGCGATCCAGGCTCAAATAAATATGCCGGAAATGATGCGGGGTGGTCGTTTACAGAACAAGTTTTAGAGAAAGTCGCCAAAGCTAAAAAATTACATTATGACAAAGATGTTGGTGGCGCGGTATTTTACGGACCCAAGTTGGACTTCAAAATCAAAGACTGTCTAAAAAGGGAGTGGCAATGTTCCACCCTACAATTTGATTTCAATCTACCCGCTCGCTTCGATTTAAAGTACATCGACACAGATGGTCATGAAAAACAACCCTATATGTTGCACCGTGCTTTGTTTGGCTCTTACGAACGGTTTATCGGGCTTTTAATTGAACACTACGCCGGCGCTTTCCCTGTTTGGCTCGCTCCGGTGCAAGCAAGGATAATTCCCGTGTCAGACAAATTTTTGGAATACGCCAAAGATTTAAACGGACAATTGAGAGATAAAAATATTCGCACCGAATTGGACGACACCTCCGAAAGTGTCGGTAAAAAAATTCGCAATGCGGAAATGATGAAGGTTCCCTATATGTTGGTCGTGGGCGAAAAGGAGGTCGCGGATAAAACCGTGTCAGTGCGCGATTATCACACCAAACAACAAGTCACCGAGAAAATTGATCAATTCATCGCGCGCATTTTAGAAGAAATTAGTAGTCGCCAACTACCAAAGAGCGAGGAAATTGAATAACGAATTACTTGTGGTGAGCATAATCGAACCAAG
>CAZPDC010000069.1:0-3700 GCA_964585215.1 uncultured Candidatus Peribacteria bacterium | reverse complement strand
TCCTGTTTTATTCCCACCATCGTGAGATTCACACGTCCCATTTCGTCAATTTCCTGAATGCGGACATTAACCACTTGCCCAATTTTTAAATAATCTTCCACTTTATTGACTCGTTCCTTGCAGATTTTGGAAATGTGAATCAAACCATCTTTGCCCGGGGCATATTCGGCGAAAGCGCCGAAGTCTAGGATACGGACTACTTTAGCCGCGAAACAATCGCCGACCTTGGGAATATAGACGATTCTTTTAATGATTGCCTCCGCCTTGCGTCCGCTTTCTGCGCTCGTGGCGGTAATCATTACTAGCCCGTCATCTTCCAAATCAATCCGCGCGCCGGTTTCTTTGGTAATTCTTTGTATTGTTTCTCCGCCGCGTCCGATAACTTCGCGAATTTTTTCTGGATCAATGCGCATCGTAATAATCATAGGAGCGTAGGGTGAAAGCTCTTTGCGTGGTTCGGGCAGGACTATAGCAATCTTATCCAAGATAAAAAAGCGCGCTTTTCCCGCTTGATGAATCGCGTTTTTGAGTACTTCCAAGCCGATGCCCTTGATTTTCATATCCATTTGTAAGGCATTGATGCCCGCGCGGGTACCGGCAACTTTAAAATCCATATCGCCCAAGAAATCTTCTTGTCCTTGAATATCCGTGAGCACTTTGTAATCGCCCCGATCATCTGTAATCAATCCCATCGCGATACCTGCCACAGGCGCCTTAATCGGTACGCCTGCCGCCATTAAAGACAAGGTGGAACCGCACACGGACGCCATAGAAGTGGAACCGTCGGAAGAAAGAATCTCCGTGACGACACGAATGGTGTAAGGAAATTCTTCTTTGGAAGGAAGAACAGCGACCAACGATCTTTCAGATAAATTGCCATGACCGATCTCTCGCCGTCCCGTGCCGATTCTGCCAGTTTCTCCAGTGGAAAAAGGTGGGAAATTGTAATGGTGGATATAACGTTTTTCTTCATCATTGTCCATTTCATCTATAAGTTGAGCATCACCGGGAGAACCAAGTGTGGTTAAAGTGATGGCTTGGGTATAACCACGTTGAAATAACGCGGAGCCATGGGTGCGTGGGAACAAATCAACCTCACAACTAAGAGGCCGGATTTCATCCAGCTTGCGGTTGTCCAATCTTTTTTCTTCCTTGAGGATCTTGGCTCGCATATACTCCTTAAGACGTAGGGAGACGGACTCTTTGAGATGCAGTGCCTTCCATTGTTTTTCGGGATCCTTTTCTTCCAGTTGATTTTTGAAGTTTACTATAACCTCTTGTTCCAATTCTCTTAATTTCTGCTCGAGGGCTGGTTTTTCCAGTCCATATAGCGCAATGATTTTTTTATCCGTCAGATATGCAAACACCGTCTTTTCCGCTTCCGGATTAATGAGATCTTCTATAATCTTCTTGGGTTGAATTTCAAAATGTTGCAAAAACTCTTTTTGAAAGGCGCAAATTTGTTTGATGTGTTTGTGCGCTAAATCCAAAGCGGCAAAGATGGTTTCTTCCGACACATCGTTTCCGCCTGCCTCTATCATATTGACCGCTTTTTCCGTACCCGCGACCACGATATCTAAACGGCCTTTGCTAACTTGCTCATAATTGGGATTAAGCACGAGTTGCTCCTTACCCTCGGAATCTTGAATCAGGCCTACGCGTACCGCGGCCGCTGGTCCTTCAAAAGGCAAACCACCCAATAAGATGGAAGCGGAAGCTCCGATAATCGAAAGCGTGTCTGGATCGACTTGTAGATCCGCGGAAAGCACGGTGGCGACAATTTGCGTTTCATTGCGCATCCGTTTGGGAAAAAGGGGACGCAAAGGTCGATCAATCAAACGTCCGGTTAAAATGGCATGGTCAGAGGGTTTGCCTTCTCGTTTCACGAAACGACTGCCTTTAATTTTGCCCGTGGCATAAAACTTTTCTTGAAAATCCACAGTGAGAGGGAAAAAATCAGTTTCTTTTTCCACTTTGCTGTTCATGGTGGTAGTCACGAGTACTTGTGTTTCACCCAGAGAAACCAAAACTGCTCCGGTGGCTTGAGGAGCGAGTTTACCGGCGGAAAGCGTGAGAATTTTGCCGGCAAAATCCATACTCAAAGAGAATGGTTGAGACATCGTTTTTGAATTTTAAAAAATAAAGCTCGACCTAAAGGCGAGACGATATATAAAGACTTAAAGCAGTAGATAGCGGATAGCCAATACCGGCAGAAAACCTTTCTGCTTGCATTAGTTATCTGCTATGCGCCTTAAGGCCAATTAATTTTAAAGAACAGGATTGGTTAAACTTATTTCCTCAACTTTAACTCTTTCAGTAGTTTTTGATATACTTCCGGTTTTTTCTTCTGCAGGTAAAAAAGTAATTTTCTTCTTTTACCCACCATACGATACAGACCTGTGCGAGAATGATTGTCTTTTTTATGAGTTTTAAGATGTTCTGTTAGGTCGTTAATGCGGTGGGTTAAAATCGCGATTTGCACTTCCACCGAGCCGGAATCATGCTCGTGTTGGGAATATTTTTTAATCAACGCTTTTTTTGCCTCATGTAGCATAAGATGGACGAAAAAGATTTGCGTGTTAAATTTTAGACACTAGATTAAAAAAAGCAAGTAAAAAGCTATGCACTACTACCGACACGCGCTTAGAGAGACCGTTCATCAGGCTTGGGAGGTTTTGAATCAACACCCGGGTCTAAAATGGTATGGGATGATTAGTTCTTTTTTTGGTTTATTCTGGGGCTTAGCGCATCTAGGTTATCAAGGAGTAGCTTTTTGGAATATGTACGCGGCGCACACCATGGAAGAAAGTTATTTAGAAAGAATGTCCGCCAATCTGGGTTTATTAAAGAGCTTTGTTTTTGATCATCCGGATCTGATTGTTGGTCTGATTGTGCTGACCGTGATTGTGCTGGCGGGTCATTTTGTACTTAATCCTATTTTGGAAGGAGGATTGATTTCTTTGGTAGGGAGTATTCTAAATGGAGAAAAACCGCGTTTGATTAAAGGTTTGCCCTTGGGGGTGTTATACATTTTTCCCCTGATGGAATTTGAATTTATTACGGCCTACTTTAGTGTCTCGGTTTTATTGTTTGAATTGTTTTGGGCGGTCCGCAATTTTGGCTGGGGGGCATTTGGTTTCGTCATGATTCCTATCGCGGTTTTAGGTCTGGCTGGCTTAGTGATCTCTTTTCTTTTTACTTACGCGCGTTTTTTTATTGTACTGGAAAGTAAGAATGTGATCAGCGCGGTGATCCAAAGTGTCAAGTTGGTGATTTTCAATCTAGAGCAAACCGTGGTTTTATTGCTTTTAACGCTCTTGATTGTCATTCGGATTTTACTGAATGTGATTTTAGTGGTGGTTGTACCGGGAATTGTGATCGCGCTTATCGTAGGACTGTCCTCTTCTTTTCTCAAAACCACGGGCGTGGTGATTGGAGGAGCGTTGGGGCTGTTGCTTTTTTTAGCGGTGACTTATTTAAGTGGAATCGTACATGTTTTTACCACAATTGCCTGGACGATCCTCTTCAAAGAATTGACCAAAAAAGGACTGAAGGGCTGGATTATGGAAAGAGTAGCGGGAGAATGACACATTGACAAGTAACATTTAACATTTGACAATTGACGAAAGGCATGAGGGGCAGAGAAGGATCATACGTAAATAACTTTGAATAAATAAGCTTCATTCCTAAAGCCCCCTTG
>CAZPDC010000068.1:0-3715 GCA_964585215.1 uncultured Candidatus Peribacteria bacterium | reverse complement strand
TTTTCAATTCATCCTTGGCCAGCATTGCTGTTCTTAAATCAGTATTGATTTTTTCCGTTAACATAGGATTGGAATAAAGAATAATGAAGTATGAAGTAATTAGTAGATTGGTTTATTAGTTAATTAGTTAATTGGCGTATTGGTTAAACAGTTGAGCACCTGTCATTCCGAGTGGAGCGAGGAATCTCTTTTTTGCCTGCCCTGCACTGCATGGTGCAGGGTCATTCCGGACTTGTCTTAGACCCTGAGCGTAGTCGAATGGGATCCGGAATCTGACTCTTGTCTTTAGGGCAAACAAACAGCTTCAGGATGACAAACCAAATCCTAGCATAAAGACTTAATTTTTAAATCCTAAATTTGAGCTTTGTAATTCGAAATTTCATTGGAAATTAGGAATTAGGAATTGGGAATTCCTCTTCTTTATCTTTCTCTCTTTCCTGCTACAATGAAAGGGCTTTAATTTTATCTTTTAATTACCAACTTATGCTGTGGTTTTTAATCATTCTCGCGGTAATCGTTTTGGGTGGTATTTTAATCTACAACTCTCTCATTGCCCTGCGCAATCACGTCAAAGAAGCTTGGAGTGATATTCAAGTACAGATGAAAAGAAGATACGACTTAATTCCCAACCTAATCAACACGGTCAAGGGTTATGCCCAACACGAGGACAAGGTCTTAGAGCAAGTTACGCAAGCGCGTACTGCCGCGATGGCTTCCAGTGGCAGTCCCAAAGAACAAGCCGAAGCGGAAAATCAGCTTAAATCCGCTCTTAAAAGTTTGTTTGCTGTGTCGGAAAACTACCCCGACCTGAAGGCTAATCAAAATTTTCTGCATCTCCAGCAGGAACTCGTGGATTCGGAAGACAAAATCCAAGCCGCGCGTCGTTTCTACAACACCAACGTGATGAAATTGAATACTAAAATTGAAGTTTTCCCCGCCAATCTCCTCGCGAAGTCTTTTAATTTCAAAAAGGAAGAATTCTTTGAAATTGACGAAAGCAAGCTCGCCGAAGTCTCCGAACCGGTGAAAGTAGAATTTGATAAATAGCTTGTAGCTGGTAGCTTTTTAGAAAATTCAAATTTGATTTTTAATCAAATCCTAAATTCCAAGCACTAAATCCTAAACAAATTCAAATAACCAAAACTCAAAATCTAAATAATTGAAAATTTCTACTTCAATCTTCAAATCTTCAATCTCAAATCCTCCTAATTAGCTAAGAAGCTACCCCGCTAAAAAGCTACTCATGTCCACTTTCTACACCCATATTACCGGTAATAAAATCAAAAGTGTGCTTTTGATGGGCTTTCTGCCTTTGATTTTACTTTTCATTTTACTCATTGCCACCTCGGCTTCCAGCTACGCTGGCCAAGGACATTTTGACTGGCCACAGATTGAAAAAATGTTGCTGGGGATTCTCCCTTTCGTGCTGATTCTTTCTTTGGTTTGGGCGCTTATTGCTTGGTATCTCGGCGACCGTATGATTTTGGGTTTTTCCGGAGCTAAGCCATTGGAAAAAAAGAGTAATTCCGCGATTTACAATCTGGTGGAAAATCTGGCCATCACCGCCGGACTGCCCACTCCCAAAATCTATATTCTCAATGATGATTCTCTGAATGCTTTTGCCACGGGGCGCAATCCAAACAAGGCCTCGCTAGCCTTAACCACTGGCATCATCAGCAAACTCAACAAACAGGAGCTGGAGAGTGTGATCGGACACGAAATGTCGCACATCGGCAACTATGATATTCGCTTTATGCTCGTAGCGATTATTATGGTGGGGGTGATTCAATTTGTAGCCGACATCGCTCTGCGCAATTTTTACTATGGCAATCGTAGCCGTTCTTCCGATGATCACGGTGGCGGGGGAGTTATTTTACTGGCCGTGATTTTAATCTACCTTTTGGGTTTTGTCGGCACCGTGCTGGTACAACTGGCGATTTCTCGCAAACGGGAATTTATGGCCGATGCTTCTTCCGCCCAACTTACTCGCAATCCCCTCTCCCTCGCTTCCGCCTTGCGCAAAATCGCGACAGATTCCAAGCTGGAGATTCTCAAAGGTAAAAAATCCATCGGACATCTCTGTATCGCCGACCCTTTCAAAGATTCACGCAATTTAGAAAATCCCGCGCTCAAAAAATCCAATTGGTTTCTCCGTCTCTGGCAAACCCATCCGCCTATTCTGGAAAGAGTCCAAGCGCTGGAGGAGATGGGAAGCTAGGGTTAGCTTCTTAGCTAGTAGCTTGTAGCTGATTAGGAGGAAATACTTCACTTTCCTCGTCATTCCGGTCTATCTATTTTGAACCTGTAGAATAGATTCAAAATCTACCCGTTGAAAAAAACAGGGTCAGATCTTAACTGTTCCTAAAAGGTCTGATCCTGTTTTTCTAGAATTAGAAGTTTGGAATTTGTTTCCTCTGTAATTCTTAATTCATTATTTATAATTCTAACTTCTCTAATTCCTCCGGTACCTCTGCTTCTACCTCTCCCACTCCTGGCAAATTAATTTTCCACGCGTGGAGGAACATTCTTTTTAAGCCGCGCTTTTCCATTTCACGATTAAAGGCGAAATCTCCGTAAAGCTTGTCGCCCACGACGGGGTGGCCGATTTGGGAGAAATGCACGCGAATCTGGTGCATCCGGCCGGTTTCCAAAACCACTTTCAATAATGAAAATTCAGGGAATTCCTTCTCTACAGAGTAGTGCGTAATCGCATTTTTAAACCCCCCCTGCTCTCCCCCCCTTATTAAGGGGGGGATTAAAAAGGACACCCCCTTACTAAGGGAAGGATTAAGAGGAGGACATTCTCCCCTTCTTACCAAGGAGGGGATTAAGGGGAGGTGCTCTTTGCCAGTTGACACTTTCTCTCCTTTTCTCGCCTGCTCTTTCACTTCCAGTGGAATCTCAATCGTCCCTGTTTTCTTTTCCAGCTTCCCTTTTACCAGCGCCAGATATTCTTTTTTGACCTGCTTGCTTTCCAACAATTTCCCCAGCTTTCTCAAGGTTTCCGCGTTTTTGGCCGCCACAATCACGCCTGAAGTTTCTTTGTCCAGTCGGTGCGCCAACGCCGACCTCCACTTACTTGAAGGCTCAACCTCCAAGTAATGCCAAACCAATTCAATTAAACTTTTACCCAAGGGTATTTTCGTGCCCGGATGCGCCGCCAGACCTGCCGGCTTATCCAAAACTAAAAGATTCTCATCCTCATAAAGCACTTTAAAATTCTTTTTAAAAAATATTTTATCAACTTTTATTCCCCCAACTATTTGGCTTTGAGTTTTTAATTTTGAACTTTGAACTTTGAACTTTGAACTTACTTCTACCTCTTCCCCTTCTTTCAAAAAATATTTTCCATCCTCTCTTTTACCATTCACTTTCACTTTCCCTTCCCTTAGCACCTTGTGTAGATGCGAAAGCGGCACTTCTTTAAAAAATTTCCTCAAAAAACGATCCAGTCTTTGCCCTGCTTGATTTGGACCAATCATAATCAATTGCTCTTCCATAAAACTAGTTAATGTCCCTCAACTTTAGACTAATCAGTCTTTAAAATAAACGGTTTTTAAAAAAACAGGGTCAGATCTTAACTGTTCTCAAAAGAGGATCATACGCTTTTTCCTTTGAGAAAATTTTGAAGCAAATTATTTAACCTTCTTCTAAGAATTTATGTAAGATACACTAGCGTTGTATACAGTCCGAGAGTACAACAGTACTCTTAAAA
>CAZPDC010000067.1:0-3774 GCA_964585215.1 uncultured Candidatus Peribacteria bacterium | reverse complement strand
GAGGATGATTAAATCATTTAGCTCAGAACTTTCTCAAAGGAAAAAGCGTATGATCTGAAAACAATTGACATTTAACAGAAGGAGACGGAAACGCAAAGTACAAAGTACAAAAGACAAAGTACAAAAGAAAACAATTAACAAAAAATATAAAGACAAGGAGTAAGAAATAGGGGCCAACTTGTAGTTTAAGAGAGTTTTCTGTTATAATTAACAGTAGAATTTATCTATGAATCAAACAATTACGGAAATTGAAACAGTTATTACTATTTCAATTCAGGAAACCCTGTTGAAGATTACGCATTTTTTGCCTAATTTTTTGGCGGCCTTGGCGGTGTTTTTATTTGGCTGGGGAGTGGGAATTTTGGTGTATCGTTTGGTGATGATTCTAATCCCCAAACTAAGGATTGATTTACTGTTGCGTCGTTTGGGGGTGACAGAATTTTTGAGACAAGCGCACCCGCATTTAGATATTGTGGATGTAATTGCCAAGGTATTGAAGGGTTATGTCATCCTCGTCTTTCTTTTGGCCGCGACCGTCATTCTTAAACTGGAAGATGTTTCGCGTTTCTTGCAGAAAGTGATCAACTACATCCCTGATGTAATCGTAGCGGTGTTAATTTTGTTTTTGGGGATGCAGGTGGGACGTAATATCTTTGTGATCGTAAAGAACGCTTTGCGGTTAATTGACGCGTCTTCCGCGGAAGTCTTGGCGCGTTCTGCTCAAGCGGCGATCATTGTTTTTACCGTGATCGCGGTTTTACTGCAACTTAATATTGTGACCGATTTGGTGAAAGTGGTTTTCGTTGGTTTGGTAGGTATGCTGGCCTTGGCGGGTGGGTTGTCGTTAGGATTGGGTGGCGTTGACACAGCGAGAAAGGTGATTGAAGGACTGACAAAGAAAAGTTATAAAGTTATAAAGTCACAGAGTGATAAAGTGAGGAGAAATTAGATATTAGATGATAGATTTTAGATATCAGTTTATTAGTTAATTAGTTTATTGGTATATTAGTTAATCAGTTTCCCCGTTACCTTGTTTTAGTGTTCTTTTGTTTTAGTGTTTCAGTATTCGCAGATTGTTTTAATCAGATGGTTTGCTAAGATTCCGCTGTCTTATTTTTTTCATCCTTCATTTTTATTTTTTTTCGACCCCGTAGTTCAATGGATAGAATAGAGGTTTCCTAAACCTTTGATACAGGTTCGATTCCTGTCGGGGTCACCACCACAAAAATAAAAATTTAAAAATCAAAATTCAATGTGAAAAGCTGGGAAGTATTTCGATTAATTTTTAACTTTACACTTTTAATTTTTAATTACTTCTATGTCGCATCATTGTAAAATTTTGGCGATTTCCTGTATGGATTTTCGTTTAACAACAAGCGAATTTGCTTTTTTGCAGGACGAAGCAGGGGAATATAATTATGATCTGATTAAGATACCGGGAGGAGTATTGCAACTGGTTAATCCTAAGCACCCGGAACACCGTGAATTTATTTTAAATGCGATTAGGGTTTCCTTGGATCTTCATCGGGCCGTAAGAGTTATCCTGATCAATCATGAAGATTGTGGTGCCTATGGTGGTAAAAAAGCTTTTTCTTCAGATGAAGCAGAAAAAGCGAAACATTTAGATGACCTACAAGCCGCTAAAAAATTGATCTTAGAAAACTTTGGAGAGAGTATTGAGGTTGTTAAAATATATGCTCAAATGGAGGACACAGAAGGAAAAGGGTGGAAGTTTGAGAAAGTTGCAAAATGATTGAAAAAATAGAAGGTTCAAATTAAAAAGGAAAATTGGATATTAGATAGCTGAAAAACTTAAGAACGAAAAAACTACTTGAATTTTAAATATTTGGATTTATTTGGAAATTGAAAATTGTGACTTGGAATTTCATTACCTGCCCGACTTGCCTGAATGGCAATTCAGGCGGGCGGAGAAATTAGAAATTAGAGATTAGGAATTTTTTTGTTGAAAAAAGGATTTTGTTGAAGTTAATGAGAATGCTGATTAAAATAGAACCCCTTTAGTCAATTGTGTCATGGATCCCATTACTGAAATTCGCGCGCGGGTGGATATTCTTGATCTGGTGCGCGGTTATGTAGAGGTTAAAAAAGTGGGACGCAGTTACAAAGCGCTCTGTCCTTTTCACCGTGAAAAAACTCCTTCGTTTATCATTTCTCCGGAAAAACAAATCGCGCATTGTTTCGGTTGTGGCAAAGGCGGGGATGTTTTTAAATTTATCATGGAAGTTGAACGGGTGGACTTTAGTGAAGCCCTGCACATTTTAGCGGACCGAGCGCACATAGAATTAAAAGGAATGTCGCCGGAAAAAAAGGACGAAAAGGACAAGATTTATGAGGTTAATCAAATGGCTGTGGAATTCTTCCGCAGACAGTTACAAGAAAAAGGTGAAGTAGCTCAAAAATATCTCGAGCAAAGAGGATTTAAAGCAGAGACTTTGGCTGAATTTAATTTTGGTTACGCGCCCGATTCTTTTGAAACGACTTATCAGTACCTCATTTCCAAGGGTTTCAATAAGCAGGAAATCGTGCAGGCAGGTTTGGCGGTGGCGAAAGACGTGAAAGCTACGGAAATCTATGATCGCTTTCGGCATAGACTAGTTCTACCGATTCGCAATTTGCGGGGTGAAACAGTGGGTTTTACCGCGCGTCTGTTGGACGCGCAGGCCAAAGAAGCCAAATATATCAATACTCCCGAAACCCCTTTGTTTCATAAAGGAGAATTGATTTTCAATCTGGATCGAGCTAAAGAAGAGATTAAAAAACAGGACGCGGTGATTATTACGGAAGGTAATTTGGACGCGGTGACGGCTTGGGAATTTGGAATCGGAAACGTGGTTTGCACTTCAGGTACGGCGCTCGGTCCTATGCAGGTCAAACTACTCAAGCGCTTCACGGAAAATTTTCTGTTTTGTTTTGACGCGGACGAAGCGGGTATTCAAGCCACCAAGCGCAACTTGGAGGTTTGCTTTGCCGGAGATGTTAGTCCGCGTGTCGTGGTATTGCCTGAAAAAATGGGCAAAGACCCGGATGAGTGTCTGCGCAAAGATTCTGCTAGTTTTAAACAAGCTTTAGCTGGTGCGGTGCATTACTTAGATTTTTATTTCGCGGAAATCAAAGGGCGGCTAAATCCTTTGTTTTTGGAAAATAAAAAGAAGATTACCCAAGAACTTTTGCCAGTTTTCCGTAAGATTAGTAATGCCGTGGAAAGAGATTTAGCGCTGGAAAAATTAGCGGAATTCCTGCAGATTCGCCGTGAGCCGCTTATAGTCGAACTGCAAAAAATTAAAGCAGAGAACTTGGAACCAAAGACAGAAACAACTCCTTTGGTCAGAAATCATTCCAGGGCAGAGATTTTGGTGGGGTTACTTGTGGAATATCCTGATTTACTCAAATTGACCCTGGAAAAAATCAGTGACTTGATATTAACAGACGATTTTTTAAACCGTTGTCTGAAGGAGTTGCAAGCAAAAAACAAGTTGGAAGATTTGACGGAAGAGGAAGAGCAAAAAATAAAAATCTTGGGCTTGATGATTGAAGACAAGTATGGAAAATTTGGGCAAGATGCACTAGTACAAGAAGTAGATCGTCTGATTGGTGGAATTCAAAAAGAGACTCTTTTACAAAAAAGACAGAGCCTAATCGAAGAGTTAAAAAATTGCGCCGAGGACACAGAAAAAAGCCGCCAGATTTTGGAAGAATATAGCAGGCTAATCAGAAGTGGGGACAAAGTGACAGAGTCATAAAGTCATAAAGTGA
>CAZPDC010000066.1:0-3918 GCA_964585215.1 uncultured Candidatus Peribacteria bacterium | reverse complement strand
GCACCAGATCCTGATTATGAATTATGGAAAAAATCCAAAATCCAAAGCATCAAATTCCAAATAAATTACAATGACCAAAATTCAAAATCCAAAACTTTATGACCTAGAAGTAAGAAACTCAAACCCCCCAACCCCCCTTATCAGGGGGGCAGACACAGGAAAAATCTCTTCAAGAGAATGATTAAATAATTTAGCTCAAAACTTTCTCAAAGGAAAAAACGTATGATCCTAGAATATTTGGATTTTGATATTATTTGGAATTTGTAATTTTGGATTTGTAATTTTAAGTTAATGTTAGAAAATGAAAATTGATAATTGGCGTTCAGCTTCTGAATTTTATATTCTAAATTGGAACTTTCTATCATGAATAAGACTAAAACCTTCTTCGGCTTAGCTTGCGCAGGACTGTTTCTGTTTACAATCAACACCGCTTTTGCCGTTTCCCGTGACGTTGAGCTTCGGCTTGAACCCTTTCTGCTTCAACCCGGCGCGGAGCTTAAAGCCATTGGGTATACCGATTTAAAAACGAACGACCAGTTGGTGGTAAAAGTTAAAATCAAAAACCCCACGGCGCAGAAAATCATTTCCGCTCAAAGCTGGCTAACTTACGATCCTACTAAACTGGAAGGACTCCAGATTGATGATACTGGCACGGATTTTGACCTGGTGACCCCGGGAGAAAGTAAATTCACGCCTACGGAAAAACTGATTAAGTTGGGACGAGGTAATACGCAAGGCGGCACGGACAAAAAGGAAATCTTGGTCACTACGCTCAATTTTAAAGTCATCAGCACCACGGCTAATGATCGCACCACGCTTGGGTTTTTTGAATTTAAACCCGATGACTTCGGCAAAACCAATGTCAACATTATGGCGGATGATTTCGCTTTTAACGTGCACAAAAACACCGCGCCCAAAAACTTGAATTTAATTTTGAATTACACGGGCCAGCCGGTAGTTACCCCTAATGACAACAACACCCCTACTCCACCGCCACAAACACAAACCACCACCTTGCCCGTTCCTCAAAATCTTCAATTAAGCACCACGGGTAACTCCCTCACGCTTACCTGGGATTACGAAGAAAGCCCTAGCGTAACCTGCTTTTATATTTATTACACCAAACAAAAAGACCTTTATCTCAACCGCAAAAAAACACCCAAAATCACCACTTTCACTTTCAATAATTTGCAAAAAGGTGACACCTACTGGTTTGTGATGACCAGCTGCAACGACCAAAAAGAAGAATCAGCTTATTCTCAAGAAGTACACGCCACGGTGGGAGCAGAGCTAATCGCTTCCAGTTTCTTGCCGGGGATACTACAAGCCAATCTCACCGATCAAGACAACGAAGCGTCTTTAACGGTTCCCAAACAAACCGGTCAGACTCAAACCGGACCCAAAGAAACTATAATCATCCTTAGTTTAATCTTGGCCTTTTTGGTAGGAGGAGCAAGCTTGGGAGTAGCGAAGTGGAGGGAAGGTAAAAATAGCTGATTAGCTTGTAGCTTTTTAGCTTTTTAGGGGAACTAAAGATTACTCTCTTTATTCATCATTCATGGTTCGACCATGCTCACCACAAGTAATTCTTAATTCTAACTTCCGTGCTCGACAAGGAGGCTTTGCGGAAAACTGAAATCTTGCTGAAACAGTTCAAACAAGACTGGACCGGTTTTTCCAAAACGGAATTAAAAAAAATAGTCACTCCTCTTCGCCAAGTTCTGCGTTTTCATAATTACAAATATTATCTAGAAAACAGTCCGCTTGTTTCCGATTGGGAATATGACCAATTATTTAATTTTCTAAAGGAGATTGAAAAAAAATATCCCGATCTAGTTACTTCAGATTCCCCTACTCAAGCCGTTGGCGCAGTGGTACAGAATGATTTTAAAAAACAACGCCATCTCGTACCCATGCTTTCTTTGGACAACACCTATAATCAAAAGGAACTGGAAGAGTTTTTTGAACGCGTGACCAAATTAACCAGCGCGACCGATTTAACTTATACCGTGGAAGTAAAATACGATGGCATCGGCATCGCGCTTGTTTACGAAAACGACCAACTTATACGCGGAACTACCCGCGGTAATGGCGAGGTAGGCGAGGATGTTACCCTGAATATTAAAACCATTGCCAATCTGCCTCACCAGATTCCCCTCAAACAACACGGCATTCATAAACTAGAAATTCGCGGAGAGATTATTTTGCCTCTTTCCGCTTTTCAAAAATTAAACCAGGAACAAGAAGAAACAGGTCTGCCGTGTTTTGCCAACCCGCGCAACGCCGCCTCCGGCAGTCTGCGGCAATTAGACACAGGAGTTACCGCCGCGCGCGCGCTGGAGGCCAGACTCTATCAAATTTCTTTTTTGGAACCGACCAGTAAAATGCCCCCTTCTCAACAGGAAGTTATTAAATTAATTAAAAATCTGGGTCTGCCCGCTTCGGAACATCAGCTGACCACCAATTCAGCCGCAGAGATTTTCCGCTTCGTGGAAAAGATGGA
This sequence comes from uncultured Candidatus Peribacteria bacterium, assembly GCA_964585215.1. GTDB lineage: Bacteria > Patescibacteriota > Gracilibacteria > CAZPDC01 > CAZPDC01 > CAZPDC01. The sequence continues at coordinate 1,415 of CAZPDC010000066.1, read as the reverse complement.
ACGCGAGCGCGAAGAACTGCCTTATGAAGTGGATGGGCTGGTGATTAAAGTTGATAATTTCAGCTATTATGACCAGCTAGGCTACACCGCGCATCACCCGCGTTGGGCCATCGCTTATAAATTTGCCGCGCGACAAGCGCAAACAGTTTTGGAAAAAATAGAAATTCAAGTGGGACGCACGGGCGTGCTGACACCCGTGGCTCGTCTTAAACCGGTCTCTGTGAGTGGAATTACGGTCACCAATGCCACTTTACACAACCAAGACGAGATTGAGCGTAAAGATTTACGCGTGGGCGACCAGGTTATCATTGAAAGAGCGGGAGACGTAATCCCTCAAATTGTTAAATCCCTTGTCGCGAAACGTACCGGCCAAGAACAAAAGTTTAGAATGCCAACCAAATGCCCCATTTGTAACGCCAAGGTTACGCGCTTACCCGAGGAGGTCGCTTATCGTTGCATCAATCTAAATTGTCCCGCGCAAGTCCAGCGTCGTCTGGAACACTTCACTTCCAAAAACTGTTTGGATATTGAACATTTAGGTCCTCAGAATATTGCTACCTTAATAGAAAATAAACTCGTTCACAATTTCACAGACATTTATCAACTTAAAAGGGAAACACTGGCGCAGTTACCCCGTTGGGGGGAACGCTCGGCGCAAAACCTAATGGACGCGCTGGAAAAATCCAAACAGCAGGAGCTTTGGCGGCTTTTGCACGGACTGGGCATTCGTTACGTGGGTAAAAAAACCGCTAAGACTTTAGCCAGTACCGTGCGCGATCTTTGGGAATTGCCCAACTTTTCCTTGGCGCAACTCCGTACCCTGTCAGATGTGGGCGAGAAAGTCGCCGCCAGCGTGTTTGATTTTTTTCAAACCGCGGAAAATCTTAAACTTTTGCGCGAACTGGAGGCACAAGGAGTTAATTTCAAAAATAACGCGCCTCTTTCAACTAAGCCCGGTAAGCTGGCCGGTCTAGTTTTTGTTTTTACGGGTGAACTGGAAAAATACAGTCGGACAGAGGCTCAAGGATTAGTGGAAGCTTTGGGCGCTAAGGCCACTGAAGCCGTGAGCCAAAAAACCAGCTATGTGGTGGTCGGCCGCGACCCCGGCAATAAATATGTCAAAGCCCAAAAACTAGGAGTAAAAACAATCACTGAACCGGAGTTCGAAAGGTTAGTGAGTAACCAGTAATAAGGTTTACTGCAATTTTGTAATTCCCAATTTCCAATTTCCAATGAAATCAGAAATTCAGAATTACAAATGTTAAATTAAATTCGAAACTATTTAATGCTTTAGATCTTGTCATTAGAATTTGTTTGTGATTTGGGGCTTAATTAGATATTAGAAATTAGGAATTGGAAATTCGGATCATACGCTTTTTCCTTTGAGAAAGTTTTGAGCTAAATTATTTAACCTT
>CAZPDC010000065.1:0-4014 GCA_964585215.1 uncultured Candidatus Peribacteria bacterium | reverse complement strand
AGGATGATTAAATAATTTAGCTCAAAACTTTCTCAAAGGAAAAAGCGTATGATCCCATTTATTTGGCATTGCAATTAAGTTCCTCTTCCTAATCTTTAATCTAAAATCTTAAATCTCTTTTGCGATTTGAATTTTGAGTTCTAGTATTTAGTCATGCTCAAGATTTTTCAAGCTGTTAAAACTCTTTTTCTCAACCTTTTCTTTCCCACCAATTGTTTGGGTTGCGGCAGAGATGATGAATGGTTTTGTTCTCCATGTCAGAAAAAGATTATTTTAAATTATCATCAAACTTGTCCAGTTTGTTTTAAACAGAGTCCCCAAGGTAAGGTTTGTTCCTCAAAATGCGCGCGGGAATTCGTTTTGGACAATTTATTGGTGACCACTTCCCGTAAAGCCAATCCGGTGTTGGATAAAGTTGTGCACGTGTATAAATACAAGCTAATCCCTGTCTTGGCAGATTATTTGAGCAGTCTGCTATTACGCGTGTTTTTAAGTGAAGCGGAGAATTACCAACATTACATTTTAGTACCCGTACCTTTACATCCTAAGCGGGAAAAGTGGCGCGGTTTTAATCAAGCTCAAGAATTAGCGTCAAGAATAGGGGATAAATTAAAACTGCCTGTTCTACCACTTCTAAAACGGATTAAAAACACCCAAACTCAAACTTTTTTTCAGAAAGAAAAACGGGGAGAAAACGTGAAAAATGCTTTCCAGCTTAATGTAAAGATTTTACAACAACTGCCGCCTGCCGCGCTGGACCAAGCCTGTTTTCTTTTAATTGACGATGTAGCCACCACTTGTTCCACTTTGAACGAGTGCGCTAAAGTACTGAAAGAAAATAGTATTAAAAAGGTGGGAGGGTTGGTGGTGATGAGAGGATGAGATAATTCAAAATGCAAAGTTTTTTAGTGTCTAATTTTTTATGTGATGTTTTTTTATTTTAATCTTTGTTTGTTTTCTCCGGTGTAGACTATAGGAGAAGACCACTGGAATTAGAATTAAAAGCATATACCAATACCAATTGAGATTTTTTACTTTAATCATAATTGTTTGTACGCGTGTTTCTCCTGAATTATCAGCTAAAACCACATCCACCAGAAAACTACCCGATTTTTTAAAAGCATATTGGACCTCTTCACCTTCTAAAAGTTTATTTTCGCCAAAATTCCAACGCACGCTGGCAATATAGCCGTCAGGATCACGACTGTTTTTGGCGCTAAAAGTATATTCTTTTTGTATAATGATTTCTTGTGGTATTTCTAATATCACTATTGGACCCTTGTTGTTGTCGTTTGTATCAGCATTATTTCCTATTCCGTCTCCATCTGCATCTTTACTCTCCGTGGCATTAGTAGGAAAAGCGTCTTGATCGTCAGGCACGCCATCATTGTCATCATCCAAGTCTGTGTTGTCTCCTATTCCGTCTCCATCTGCATCCCGCAACTCTCTTCGGTTAGTAGGGAAGGTGTCTTTACCGTCTAATACGCCATCCCCATCTGTATCCGGGTTTAAAGGGTCAGTTTTAAAATCTTTTTCTCTACTATCAGACAAATCATCATTATCATCATCTAAGTCTGCGCTATTCCCTATCCCATCACCATCCGTATCAATCCAATCTGTGGGATCAAGCGGCAAGGCATCCAGATCATCCGGCACACTGTCGTTATCATCATCTAAATCAGTATTATTTCCCGTACCATCACCGTCTGTATCTAAACATTCTGTAGCATCAAGAGGAAAATTGTCATGCGCATCTAAACATTGATCACCATCAGTATCTGCTATTAGTGGATTTGTACCCTTTTCCAATTCTTTTATATCTAATAAGTTATCATTGTCATCATCAGAATCGGTGTTGTTCCCTATCCCATCACCATCCGTATCAATACATTCCTTCGTATTTAAAGGAAATTGATCCTCTCTGTCTGAACAACCATCATTATCATCATCAATATCCAATCTATCACACACTCCATCCCGATCGGTATCCCGATCCACAAAAATTCTCTTTATTAAAGTATTATTGGATGAATTAATATCTTTGTCTTCCCATGGAGAAGTGATTATTTTAATATCATGCCAGCCGTAACTTGGTTCAGGCCACGGTACAAAAACAACGTCGGTTGCTTGTGGTAATATGGAAATAGGTTGATCAGAACCAATCTGATTTGTCTCATTATAAAACTGCACAATTCCCTTCACATCGTCTTTGCTGTAATTATGGATAATGGCGTAAATTACTAAGACATCACCAACCAAAAACTCATTTTTAGAAAACCTTACATCTTCAGAGCCTAAACCTATATCAACGCTCAAAGCAAAAACTTGAATGGTAGAACAAAGGAAAAATAAAATACCAACAAAGACAATTATTTTTTTCATTTCTTCTTTAATGACACTGTAATTATAACTTCAAAAAAAATTTATAGTAAGCAAAAGCCCACCCCGGCAAAACTTGAAAATAAAGCTTGGGTTAATTTTTTGGGTTTGACATCTATGGATTTATACTTAAAACTAATGAATGCATTTAGAAATTAGGTCAATTAAGTTAATTGAATTGTTAGAAATTTAACCACAAAAGAAGTAGATTCCTCCCGATTAAATCGGGAGGAAAATGACACATCTCGATTAGTTTTTGTTAAATATTAATTGTCAATTGTTAAATGTTTTTCTTATGACTATTGGCATTGACGCTTCACGCTATCAGATTAATCAACCCACTGGCACGGAGATTTATTCCCGCCAGATCGTTGATGAACTTTTGAAACAAAAAAACAGTAAAGACGAGATTCGTTTGTATGTTCCGCGCGAGCTGGAAGAAATTAAAAAACAGATTAAAAGAGGAAAGCTGAAGGGAGTGAAACAAATTGTCATCAAACAAAAAAAACTGTGGACGCAAGAGGGTTTGTCTTTGCATTTTCTCACCCACCGACGGCCGGAAGTGTTTTTTGTGCCTGCGCATACCTTACCCTTGATTCATCCGGCTAGATCAGTGGTGGTCATTCATGATCTCGCTTTTAAGTATTATCCAAAAGCTTACAGTGATTTCGCGCTGTGGTATTTGGACTGGTCTACCCGTTTCGCGGTCAAGCACGCTAAAAAAATTATCACTATTTCCAAAGCGACACGCCGTGATTTGGTTAAATTTTACAATTGTCCGCCCGAAAAAATCGCGGTGGTTTATTTGGGCACGAATTTTTTACCGGAAACCAAGCTCAACGCGGAAATCGTTTTGCCGAAATATAAGCTTTCCAAGCGGGAGCGTTATTTTCTGTATGTGGGTCGGATTGAAGAAAAGAAAAATCTGGTTAATCTAGTCAAAGCCTATGAAATAGCGCAACGTGAATTCCACGAACTCAAGCTGGTTCTGGCGGGCAAGCTCGGTTTTAAAGGTGAGCTGGTTTTAAAGACGATTGAAAATTTAGGGCTGAAAGCGCAAGTGATTGTCACAGGTTACGTCCCGGACGAACATTTGGCCATTCTCTATCAAAACGCGTATGGTTTTGTCTTGCCCTCTTTGTATGAAGGCTTTGGAATGCCCATTTTGGAAGCCTTTTCTAAGGGTATTCCCGTGTTGACTTCAAAAACAAGCTCTTTGCCGGAAATGGGTGGGAAAGCTTGTCTGTACGTGGATCCCCAGAACGTGGAAGATATCAGTAGGGGACTGCGAGAATTGTATTTAAATAAAATTTTAAGACTGGCTCTGATCAAACAAGGAGCGAAGCGCTTGAAAAATTTCAGTTGGGAAAAATGCGGACAAGAAACAATGAGGGTGTTGAAGGAAGCAGGGAGGGAATGACAAAGTGATGGAGTGATAAAGTTATAGAGTGATAAAGTGGTAAAAGAGGCGTCATTCTCGCTTGTCGAGAATCAGATGCCTCAATAACTGTCAGATTCCGGGCAAGCCCTGCACCATACGGTGCGGGGCAAGCCGGAATGACGGATTCCCGCTTGCGTGAGATCATACGTAAATAACTTTGAATAAATAAGCTTCATTCCTAAAGCCCCCTTGAT
>CAZPDC010000064.1:0-4078 GCA_964585215.1 uncultured Candidatus Peribacteria bacterium | reverse complement strand
ATAATTCCCAAATTGTAGTGCTACCTCTAGCTTTTCTTGTCCGCGCAAAAAACTAATTATCGCTTGTAACTCGTCTCTAGAACCGGAACTTACGCGAATCTCTTCACCCAAAATCGCCGTCTTCACTTTGGGAAAATTGTCGTGAATCAGTTTGTTAATCTGTTTGGTCTGTTCTGAATTTAAAACTTTCACCAGCTCCGCTTCCTGTCTTACCCCTCCCAAACTGGCGTGCTCTAACTTTCCCCATTTTAAAACCTTGGGGGAAAGCTTGCGGTTGATTATTTTTTGCAACAGCATGCTTTTTAAGGCTTCCAATTTAAAATCATCCGTAGTGATTAAAACGATTTTATCTTCCTGCAAATCCACCTCCGCGCGCACCCCTTTAAAATCATAGCGCACCAAAACCTCCTTGCGCGTTTGATCCACTGCGTTACGCAATTCTTGAAAATCAAATTCGCTCGTAATGTCAAAGGAAGAAGTTTGTGCCATAAAAAATAAATAAGATTAAATTAGAAATCTAAAACCTTTTCTGTTTGTAGCTTAGTTGAGATCATGCTATTAAAGGGGAATTCTTTTAACTCTTGTCTTAAAAACTTGCTAATTGTAAAAACTTTCCGCATAATCTTTTGTTCTTGTGGACTTTCCAATTCCGGATTTTCACAAAGATACTTCACTGCTCCTTTCCACCCACCAGTTCTTCCAGGAGTATTAAGTTTTACTTTGGTTTTTTCTGTTCCCACCTCCCATTTACACCTTTGAAAAGCGCTAAAAAGATCAACAAAATTAATCTCTCGAATTAGCTTGTCCAGATCGCAATCATTGCCAAATTTTCTTTCTAAAAACTCTGAAACGCCGGTAACAAACCGATGGATGTCCTTTAAAAAAATGGTCAGAATCTCTTCGTCATTCTTACCCCAAAAATCTTTATACTGAAGACGGTATTGTTTATATTTTCCAAATTCTTGCTTGATAAATTCAAAATCAAAACCCATCATATCAAATTTTATAAGTTCCAACGCCTTTAAAACAACCATCCTTAGTCTTTGATCAATGTTCGCGTTTACGATTTCAGCTTCAGATGAACTTTTTCGAGACTCTAAAGACATATTAATTATTCATTAAAAACTTCCGCGCGGTAGATTTTGACTTTAAGTCCTCCTTCCTGCCAAGTCGTGCCCGGCAAACCCGCTTTCAGACAAAGATGCCGTAAAAATTCCTCTTTATCCGGTAAAACTTCCCAGACCTGTGGTAAAAATGTGGCTTGCCGCCAACCTTTTTCCACAATCACCCCATCCCGTCCGGGTTTCAGTTTTTTCAATAAATCTGTCATGTCCTTATATTTTAATTCTTGAGGAATGCTTAAAACGGAAATCTCTATTTTCAAACCAGCTAGCTCGTCCAGAGAAACTGGCGCGAAGCGCGGATCGCGCGTTCCTGCTGCAAGCGCGTTTTCAATCACATCCTGATACAAAGGTTGCACAGGTAAAATATGCCCAATACAACCTCTCAAATCGCCATCCCAACGGTTCAGCGTTACAAAACAACCTCTTTCTTCCAAGAGTCGCGAGTATTCCACTTTACTTTTTTGCACCTGCCGAATTTTCCCCGTTTCTAAATATTCTTTTAGGGCCTCCCGCGCTAATTTTAAAAGAAATTCTTTTTCCTTCTGATTAAAGATGGTTTTCAGCATAGATTATGTGCTTGAACTATTCTACTTTTACCATAAATTCAGCAAAAAAACAAGGTAGCTCTGTAATTTTATTCTACTTCCTAACTTCTATATTCTATATTCTAACTTCCAGCTTCTAATTAAACACTCCTTCAATCTCCCGCCCACAGTACGGACAATTTCCCCTTCGTAATAAATTCTCCACCTCAAAACCAAAGCTACTTCTCTTAATCACTAATGCTCCGCAATCCGGACAATAGGTTGAACTTTTAACCTCATCTTCAAGGTTACCCAGATAAACATATTTTAATCCCGCCCGTTTGCCGATTGTATAAGCCTCCTTCAGTTTGGTCACTGACGTGGGTGGTACTTCCAACATTTGATAAGCTGGAAAAAACCGGCTCACGTGCCAAGGAATCGCGGGATTTATATTTGCGATGAATTCGGCAATTTGTTTTAATTCCAGGGCAGAATCGTTCTGGCCAGGAATCACTAAGGTAGTAATTTCCTGCCAGATTTTTAACTTTTTTATTCGTTGAATATTTTCCAACACCACTTCCAATTTTCCCCCACAAATCTTTTGATAAAACGCGGCTGAAAAACTTTTTAAATCAAGATTAATCGCGTCCAAAAAAGGAGCGATTTTTTTCAGAGCCTCCGATGATTCATAGCCATTGGAAACATAGACATTTTGTAGTCCCGCCGCGCGCGCCAGTTTGGCCGTGTCAAAAGCGTATTCAAAAAACACGGCCGGTTCATTATAAGTATAGGCAATACTAGGAATCTTACTTTCCACACAATACTGCACAATTTTCTCCGGTTCCCATTCTTCTAGCCCTTCTGAAAAATTTTGATTTTTAAATTTTGAATTTTTAATTTTCTGTGAGATTTCCCAGTTCTGACAAAAAGCACATTTAAAATTACAACCCTCCGTGCCTAGTGAAAAAATCCGACTACCGGGCAGAAAATGAAATAAGGGTTTCTTTTCAATCGGATCCAAATTCACGGCTGCTGGATAGCCATACACTAATAAATATAATTTTCCTTTTTGATTTTCCCGCACTCCACAAATACCACGCCTGCCCTCAGGAATTTTACAATAATGAGAACAAGCAAGACATTGAACCCGCTGATCTTCCAGTTGCTTATATAAAGCAGCCTTGTGCATAAAACTCTAAATTCAAATGTCGAAACCTAAACGACTAAACCCTAAATTCCAAACGCCAAATCCTAAATAGTTTTGAATTTGGGATTTTATCCAAATTAAATATTCATTTGGCATTTTAAATTTTAAATTTCATTGGAAATTGGTAATTGGTAATTGAAAATTTAATCAATTCTGGTCGTTCAGAATTGGTTTCTACCTCCATACCAAGTTAAACAATCTCAATCTTGCCAAGAAGTATCCCACTGCCGCTCCTCCGAAATGTCCGATCAGCGAAACCCCCGGCAGAAAACCAATTAAAATATTAATCAAAAGCAAGCCGGCGATCTGTTGTTTGAAATATTCCGATAAACCTTCCATGCCGTACAAAAAACCGAACAAGCCCATAACAATGCCAGAAGCACCCAGATAGTATGAAGGACCACCGCAAAATAGAATCAAAATCGCTGTGGCCAACCACAAAACTACATACAACAAGAGAAACTGGCGCGAACCATACAGACGTTCTAGTAAAAACCCCACTTGATACAGGGCAAACATATTAAACAGAAGGTGCATCAGATTGGCGTGGTTGAAAGCTTGTCCCAAAAAACCCATAAGCGTGGGGTACAAGGGATTAAGTGCTAAAATCAATGAAAAAGAGGGATAAAAAATGGTCACGACAAAAATCGTCACATTTATTCCAATCAGCCAACGCGTCACTCGTAGATTAGACATAGTAAAAATTCATTTGGCTCGGGGCCAGGGAATCGGTCACCTCACGCTCTCGTCGTGGCGGTCGCCTTGGGCGACCTTCTCCTCGGCTGCGGCGACCCCCGCCACTAAAAATTCCTGCGCCAGCTCGGAATTTTTTCTCCCCCGCCAAGGCGGGAGAGATTGTTTTGATTCGATTCCACTTATGCCCTACAAAAAACCAAGAGATAAATTTAACCAGCTTCAAACTGATTTTTGGCTCGGGGCCAGGGAATCGAACCCCAATTAACGGATTCAAAGTCCGCTGTCCTGCCGTTAGACGAGCCCCGAACGATAATTCAAGGATCTGAAGAAAAAACTAATAACTCCTCTTCTTTATTCTCTCACTGTTATCTACAATCTAAAATCTATTATCTCTCTCTACAACCACCATTAAAGCTTAAAATTTAGGTTTTTCAATTCCAAATGAAATCCTCCTCACCTTTCTAAGCGGGGTATCCTGGATCATACGCTTTTTCCTTTGAGAAAGTTTTGAGATAAATTATTTAATC
>CAZPDC010000063.1:1429-4245 GCA_964585215.1 uncultured Candidatus Peribacteria bacterium | reverse complement strand
GATTTTCCCACGCAAGCTAGAAAAAAGAATTTTTTGTTTTGAAGTTAATAAAAAGATGTTGTTCTTTCGCTTGACTTTAACTTGTTCTATTCTAGCATTACCCTGCTTATTTGTATTTTAAAGCCTTTTATAGAAAAGAAGCACTTAGTTAACGCGGAGATTAAATATGAGGAGGTTTTTCTGATTGAGGAGGGTCAGTCGGCGGTGATGTCACGCGAAGAAGCTTTGCAGCGTGCCTATGCCGCGGGATTAGACCTGGTGGTTGTGGATGTTTCCAGAAAGCCACCCGTGGCAAAGATCATGGATTATGGCAAACAACTATACCGAGATAGTAAAAAGGTCGGTAAAGGTAAAAGAACGGTGGTAAAAGGGGTGCGTTTGTCTTTGAATACAGAACAAAATGATTGGGAGTTAAAATTGGAGCAAGCTAAACGTTTTCTAAAAGAACGCAATCTGGTAAAAGTGCAGTTGATTCTAAAAGGCCGAGAGGTAATGTATGTTCCCAGGGCGATGGAAAAAATTAAAAGTTTCGCGCAATTACTTGAAGAAATGGCGGAAATGAAAGAACAGCCGCGTCGCGCCGGCTACGCGATTACGATGGTATTACAACCTCTTTCCTAATCTTCAGTTGAATATGAAAATCAAAACTCACAGTGGCGCCAAAAAAAGGATTAAAATAACTGCTTCAGGCAAGTTTAAGTTTCGTAAATCTTGTAAAAATCACCTTTTGTCGCATAAATCCAAAGAGCAAAAGCGCGTAGGACTGCAGGGAGTAGTATTGAACAGCAGCGATGTGAAAAAGCTTAAGAAATTATTGCCCTACAGTTAACTTGCAACTAATAACTCACAACTAACAACTTCCATGACTAGAGTTAAACGTGGTGTAACTAAACACCGCCGGCATCAAAAAATTATCAAGCTTGCCAAGGGTTACCGTGGTTCACATAAAAGCAGTTATAAACAAGCGAAGGCTATACTTTTGAAAGCCTGGCAATACACTTATTGTCATCGTCGTTTGCGCAAGCGCGATTTTAGAAGACTTTGGATTATCCGGATTAACGCCGCTTGTCGCCAGGCGGGGTTGCGTTACAGCGAATTTATTCATCAACTACAGGGAAAAATGATTAAGTTGGATCGTAAGATTTTAGCGGAACTCGCGGCCACCAAGCCAGCTATTTTTGAAATGATTTTGAAGAAAATTAAACCCTAATTTTTATTTCAAAAATATGTGGCGTTTATTAGTCCGGGTGGTTTTTGGCTTGATTTTAATCTTTGTCTCGGCCCTGATCGGTTACACCATCGCGGTGAACGGGTATTTGAAAAACTATCCTCTTTTGGAAAAAGCGGTTAATTTTTTGGAGGAACAAATTCAGTTTAATCTTTTAAACAACACGCGTCCTGTTCAGCCAGTGGTAGAAACACCAAAAGAAGAAGCCTCGGTTGTTGTGTCGGCTGTTCCTTCGTTTAAACGTTTTACACTGAAAGAGACCGGTTTTAGTTTTAGTTATCCTTTTGGCTGGCAGCTTTACTCTGATGGCGCGGCGCACATTTACCTTAGTCCTGAACCGCTTATCGCTGGTCCAGACAACACAGCTCCTTCGGCAGCTGTCGTGATTGAGATTACTCCGGCAAACCTATTGGCCAGCTCCGCGGATAATTTTATTACCGCGGAAAAAGAGAAATTCATGAATCCCAAGGAAGAAGTTTTAACGATTCCCGGAGGGCAGGAAGTGATTCGTTGGTCTCCTCAAGAAGCCACTAAGGAAAACCCGGGCTACCGAGAGTACCTTTTAACCTATCAGTTTAACTTTTTAGAAATTCCTTTGAATTTTATCGCGCTTTGGAAAGTAAACGAACGAGAAGGCAGTCAATACCTGGAGGAAATTGAACAGATGGTGAAGAGTATTAGGATAGGAGAATAGAGGGAAAGTTAATATTATGATTTTTCAAAAGACATGGTTTATGAGTAAACCACGGTTTAATTTCCAATAACCAATTACCAATTTCCAAACAAATTCAAATGACCAAATGACTTAAACCGTTAATAACTTTTATTTCGAATTTCGAATATTGATATTTGAAGTTTGGAATTTCATTAGAAATTAGGAATTAGATATTGGAAATTTTAAGCTGGCTTAGTATTTCTTGATTTCCACTTTTTCCATTATTACATCTTGGGCGGGTTTATCATTGGCGCCGGTTTGTACCGCGGCGATTTTATCCAAAATATCCGTGCCTTTGTAGATTTGTCCAAATACGGTGTGATGGTTGTCTAACCAATCCGTGCCTTCTTTTTTTTGCACGATAAAGAATTGGGAAGTGCCGGTGTTGGGTCCGCGGTTAGCCATAGAGAGTGTTCCGTAGAGGTTTTTTAATTTTGTGTTAAATTCGTCCACGATCACGGTATTGGGTCCTTTATAAGTTTCCCCGCCTATGCCCGTGCCCGTGGGGTCGCCGCCCTGAATCATAAAATCCTTAATCACGCGATGGAAGATTAAGCCGTCATAGTAACCCTTTTTAGCCAGCTCCGTGAAATTTTTGAAAGTCTCGGGAGTTTCCTCGGGAAAAAATCGGAACTCCATGGTGCCTAGATTGGTTTGAATGACCGCGACTTCAGTGCCTTTTTCGGGACAAGCAGTCTGATAAGTTCTATTGTCACAGGCTAAATCGACAGGAGGAATGTTGGGCATAGGTTGTGGGTTAGGTGATTTTTTGGAGATTGCGGGCAGAATTTCCGTGAAAGCAAACACGATCAAAACAATGACCAGTAGGCCAAGGACGACGTCTTTAAGTTTCATAGGAAAAGATTAAAGATT
>CAZPDC010000063.1:0-1329 GCA_964585215.1 uncultured Candidatus Peribacteria bacterium | reverse complement strand
ATTTTTGAGCGGAAGTTTTTTTAAGCAGCGCGTTTAATTTTTCCCAACGCGCTTTTTTCACTTGGGCCGGCACGTCGTCTTTGAAGTTTTTGGCTGCGTAAGTCTCGGGACGCGGTGAATACTGGGCCAGATAAGCCATGTCAAATTCCACAGTTTTAAACAGGTCGTAAGTATTTTGAAATTCCTTTTCCGTTTCTCCCGGGAAACCAACGATGATGTCTGTGGAAATCGCCACGCGGGGAATAGTTTTTTTAATTTTTTCAATCAACTCAAGATAATGTTCGCGGGTATAGTTACGATTCATTCTTTTGAGCACATTATTATCACCTGACTGTACGGGTAGATGAATGTGGTTGCACATTTTTTCTAATTTAACGTGTGCTTGGATTAGATCGTCTCCCATATCTTTGGGATGAGGAGAAGTATAGCGAATTCGCTCTAGGCCAGAGATTCGATTGATTTTCTCGAGCAAGGACACGAAATCAGAAACCCCCCTAACCCCCCTTGATAAAGGGGGATAAAGGGGGATTTGATTTATTCTGCGTTTATCAGCATCCTGATCCGCATTTATCCGCATATAGCTATTGACGTTTTGTCCCAGCAAGGTGATTTCTTTACAGCCTCTTTCCACTAAATTTTTAATTTCACACAGGATTTCTTCTTCTTGACGGCCAATCTCCGAACCACGGGCATAAGGCACCACGCAGTAAGTGCAAAAGTTGTTACAGCCGGTGGTGATAGGAACGAAGGCGGAGGGAAGACAGTTGACATTTAACAGTTGACATTTAACAGGTGGGATAGAATTAGTCCGTTCCTCACTACTTGCTATTTGCCTTTTGCCATACGCCCTTTGCCATTTGCCATTTGTCGTTGATTGAAAAATAACTGCCAGATATTGAGGCAAGTTAGACAGGTCTTGGATTTTAAAGACAAAATCTATTTCGGGACTTTTTTTGAATAATTTATCAGCAGAGATTTGCTGATTATATTTATTGGGATTCAAGCCGCTTTTTCTAACTAAACAGCCCGTGATGCCAATTTTACATTTTACATTCTGTTTTTTGCATTCTCTGATTTTTCCAATCACGCGATCTTCCGCTTGTTGGCGCACAGAACAACTATTGAGGATGATTAGATCTGCCCCTTGGGGATCACTGGTTTCTTTAAGGCCGTATTGTCTCAAAACAGACTCCACGCGCGTGGAGTCGCTGTGATTCATCTGACAACCAAAAGTGAAAAGGGAATAAAAGAGAGTCATAAAGTCATAAAGTCATAAAGTCACAGAGTCACAAAGTCATAGAGTCATAGAGTCACAGAGTCACAAAGTCA
>CAZPDC010000062.1:2360-4257 GCA_964585215.1 uncultured Candidatus Peribacteria bacterium | reverse complement strand
TTTCGCGAAGCGAAATTTTGCACAACTCGTTATTGTGCGAAATGTTGGCGCAAAACAAGTATTGATTTGTATGTTATACGAAGTACGGTTGGGTTGTCGTTGGCAAAGAATTTTACTTTATGTCTCCGCCCCAGATATAATCATCAAACCCAGGAACATTTTTTCTTCCAATTAGGTAATATCTCTTTATTCCTGTCGCCTTGGACAACCTTGCTAAATTATTCAATTCGGTTTTGGTGGGCGACTCTTTTACTTCTAAGGCGATTTTTTTATCTAAAATAAAATCAATTTCGTTTCCATCTTTCAGGGCATAATAGCGAATTTCTCCAACATGGCAAATTTGATTAAAAAAGGCGTTTTCAAATTTTGAACCACTGCTGTTTTCCGCCAAAACATCTACCAATCCATTATCACAAAAATAAATCTTTTTAGCTTTTACTATTTCACGGTCTATATTGTGAGTATAAACAGGTACCCTCTGGATTAGATAGGTTTTTTCCAAGAAATCTACATATTCTTCAACGGTATGGCGTGACAAACCAGCTAGACTGGCTAGTTTGTTGTAATCAAGCCGAGTGCCAATCCGAGCCGCCAGCATTTTAATTAAATCATAAATTTCTTTGTCTTTGCGGAAATCAGAGAGAGACTTAATATCAATATTTACATAAGAACTGATAATATCGTTTAATAACTCTTTTTTTAGTCCCTCTTTCTTTGCCAAAACAACTTCGGGGAATCCACCCAAATTGATAAATTCCTCATAATAAAACCTTAACCTTTCATACTCAAATTCAGAGAACTTCCCTTCAAAGGGATTTCCATTTTTATAATAAACTTCTTTGAAAGTCAAAAACTCTCCAAAATCCAAAGGAAACAACTCAAAAACAATTTTTCTTCCAGCGAGCGATTGAGTGAAAAGATTTTTAAGATAGTAAGAACTGGAGCCAGTTACAAAAAACTTAATGTTATAATGATCGTACAGGTATTTTATGACACTTGTGACATTGGGTAGAAATTGAATTTCATCTATAGCGAGATAAACCTTCTTTTTTGTGTCTATCCCCTGTTTCTCAAGATCAAGCAAAATATTATCATAGTTTTTTTGGTTAAAGACATCTCGGTCCGAGAGTTTTTCTAAATCAAAATAGGCCTTATTCTCAGATTTTATTTCAGATAAAATTTCTTTTAAAAGAGTGGTCTTTCCAACCCTTCTCATGCCAGTAATAACAATTACTTGTTTTGCCCCTAGATATTTTTTGATTTTTTTAAATATTTTCCGTGAATAGAACATATTTTTGATTGTTACTAAAATACAAATACATTATAACTTTAGCGACACTATTTTGTAAATACATTTTTTATCATTAAGCTACGAATCAAGACAAGTTGCCCTTAATTTCAATTTTTTTCGGTAATTCCAGAAGTGCGTACTCCCCAGTTTGGGTTTTGTGGTAGGACTCCACGCTGGGAGTGGCGGAGCCGAGTAAAAGGGTAGAGCCGGTCAGGTTGGCGATTCTTTCCGCGACCGCGCGAGTGTGATAGCGCGGGGCTTGCTCGTTTTTGTAAGTCCACTCGTGCTCTTCGTCTATGACGATTAAACCCGGATTTTGCAAAGGTGAAAATAAAGCACTGCGAGAGCCGATGACGAGCATTGCCTCTTTTTTTTGAATGCGGAACCAGGCCACTACTCTTTCGTGTTCGGTAAGCTGGGAATGAATTACGGCAATCTGATTTTTGAAGGTTTGCGTGAAATATTGGATGAGCTGTGGAGTCAACGCAATTTCCGGAACCAAGACCAGAGCTTGCTTGCCTTGTTGAAAATAGCAGTGAGCTAATTGTAAATAAATTTCCGTTTTGCCGCTACCGGTTACACCGTGCAAGAGAAAGGGCTTTTTGG
>CAZPDC010000062.1:0-2260 GCA_964585215.1 uncultured Candidatus Peribacteria bacterium | reverse complement strand
ATTAAAAATTTTTTGCTGATCGGGCGTGAAACGGTGGAAAGAGTTGGTAGTTGGTAGTTGGTAGTTGGTAGTTGGTAGAGAATTTTTAATTTTGCCGTATTTCAGTTGTATGATCCCTTTTTCTTCTAGTTTTTTCAGATCCCCTAGCTTAAATTCCTTTTTATCTATATTCCAGATTCCAGATTCCAGATTCTTTTTTAACCTCTTCTGCCACCCTGATCGAGGATGAGGTTGCCAATTCTTATCTAATAATTCTACCAATAACTCCTGATCCAAAGAGTATTTCTGTTGCCAGAGGGGGGTGGGTAAAAAAAGATGGAGGCATTGGAAAAGGTGCGCGCAGTAATACGCGCTCATCCACCGAGCCACCTCAATTTGCCACTTTTTTAAAAGAGGGCTGGGTGTAATAATTTTTTCAATCTCTTTTAATTCAAATTTTTGAATTTTGAATTTTGAATTTTGAATTTTAATCACTATCCCCTTCTCTAGCTTGTTTTTTAACGGAGCGGTCACAAGCTGACCAACCTCAATCTGATTTTGTAATGCAACGGGTATCTGGTAAGTAAACCCTCCTTGTTCTTTCAGCACGTGCTTATTAAAAACAATCTCTGCCAGCATGGATGTGTTTATAAAAAAACCGCTGATAGTATAAACCGGTAAGCGGGATTAAGAAGAGAAGGATTGGATTATTGTCCCGCGAGCTTTTGGGCTTGGTCTTGGAGAATTAATTGCTCAATCATTTTCCCGATCCCTCCGTCCATAATACCGGGAATATTACTGAAATTTTCACCTAGGCGATGATCGGTGACGCGGTCTTGAGGAAAATTGTAGGTGCGGATTTTTTCCGCGCGCTCGCCTGTGCCTACCTGACTAGATCTTATATTGGCCAGTTCCTGGTGTTGTTTTTCCATTTTTTGGGCGTAGAGACGACTGCGCAAAACCGAGAGCGCTTTTTCTCTATTCTTGTGTTGCGACCTTTCATCTTGGCACTCTACCGCGAGACCGGAAGGTTTATGCACAAGTCGTACGGCGCTATCAGTTTTATTGACGTGCTGTCCGCCGGCACCACTGGAACGGCAGGTGGTCATCTCTAAATCTTCTGGCTTAATCTCGATATCAATCTCCTCCGCTTCGGGTAAAACCGCCACGGTGGCCGTGGAAGTGTGCAAGCGTCCTTTTACTTCCGTGATGGGTACACGCTGAACACGATGAGTGCCACTTTCATATTTCATTTTACCGAACACACCCTCTCCTGAAATTTTAAGTACCATTTCTTTTAAGCCACCCTCTTCAGAAAGGGCGCGCGAGATTTCCTCCAGTTGCCAGCCCTGTTTTTCCGCGTAACGGCTGTACATTCTTAGAAGCTCCGCGGCAAAAAGGCTGGCTTCTTCGCCCCCGGTGCCGGCCCGAATTTCCAAGATAATATTTTTAGGGTCGTTGGGATCATGAGGTATTAAAGCCAATTTGATTTTTTCTTCCAATTCGAATAATTGTTTTCTCCCCTCTTCTAAATCTTGTTTGGCCAGTATTAAAATCTCCTGATCCTTTTCTTGGCCCAAGAGGCTCTCTGCTTCGGTCGTCTTTTGCTGGATTTTTTGATAAGCTTGTCCTAGTGCCACAAGAGGCTCCAGCTCCTTTTTGCGTCGAGAAAGCTCTTTGAGTTTTTGAGATTGGCTAAAAACCGCGGGATTGCTTAAGTCTTGCAGTAATTGTTGATATTCATTTAAAAAACCGGCAATTTTATCCTGCATTAAATTTAAATTAGAAGTGTTATTGGCTTAATTCTTTTTCAATCGCCTCTTTGAAGGTTTCATAAGGGTAAGCGCCTTCAATCATTTTGTCATTAATAAAAGCGGTGGGAGTCGCGTTTACCCCTTTTACCTTTCCGTCTTTAGTATGGTTGGCGACGGTTTCTGTATAGCGATCGCTGTCCAAGCACAAGGCGAAAGCTTCTCCGTCCAATCCCATTTCTACCGCGTATTTTTTTAGACTGCCTACGTCCAAATTGCCTTGATTTTCAAAAATTTTATCTTGAAACTCCCAAAACTTACCCTGTTCCGCGGCGCAATAAGCGGACTCGTGGGCTTTCTGGGCGCTTGGGTGTACCACAAAGTCCTTGAAAACAAAGCGCGCCTTGCCTGTGTCCACATAATCTTTTTTAATCAAAGGGAGAGTTTGAAAATGTTGCCGAGCGCAGAAGGGGCAGGCGTAGTCGGAAAATTCCGTAATCAATACTTGAGCCGTGGGACTGCCGATAGAC
>CAZPDC010000061.1:0-4461 GCA_964585215.1 uncultured Candidatus Peribacteria bacterium | reverse complement strand
TCTTTCTATTTCTTTTTCAAAATTGTGCGTGTCTAGATTTTCCTTGCCAATCAATTCAACAATTTCTTTTACAGCCTTATCGTGAGCAATGATTTTTTGATTGCCTGCTTTTAAGTCGCGTAAAATCACCACATTATCCCGCACTTCAATCTGCCCCAAAATCAAAGCGTAAGGCGCTTCCAGTTTATCGGCCTGACGCAATTGCGATTTGATACTGCCCGTGCCTACCGACCCCACTACTTTAACTCCCAGTTCACGCAATTCCGTAATCAGGCTTAAGGCTTTGCGTTTAGCTTCATCGCCCAACTGCACCACAAACACGTGAATCGTATCTTTAATCGGAACTTTCACTTTTAGTTCCATCATTTTTTCAACCACTCTTTCAATCCCCAGCGCGAAACCCACCGCGGGAGTAGGTTCACCTCCGTAAATCTCGATTAAGGGGTCGTATCTTCCTCCTCCTCCCAGGGCATTTTGACGTCCCGTGTCATTCCGATCAAAATATTCAAACACGGTGCGGGTGTAATAATCCAAGCCTCTAACTAAATTGGGATTCTCTTCAAAAGAGATTTTTAACTCTTTTAAATATTCCTTCAGCTTGCCGTGGAAAGCTTGACATTCTTCACACAAACTATCGGTTAGTTTAGGCGCCACTTCAGCCAAAATGCGGCAGTCTTCTTCCTTGCAATCCAAAAGCCGCAGGGGGTTCTTTTTTAATCTTTTTTGACAATCTTCGCAAAGATTTCTTTCTTTGCCCGCGTAAAAATTTAACAAATCTTCCCGATATTGCTTGCGACAATCCGGACAGCCAACGCTGTTGATACCCACAACTAAGTTTTCACTAATCCCCGCCTTTTGGTAAAATAAAAAACCTAGCTGAATCAGTTCCGCGTCCAGGGCCGGATCGGATTCACCAATCACCTCCACGTCAAACTGATAAAACTGACGATAACGTCCTTTCTGCGGTTTGCCATAACGAAAGACCGGCCCAATACTGTAAAGCTTCACGGGCTGGGGCCAGAGCTCCATATTGTGCTTTAGGTAAGCTCGGCAAATGCCCGGTGTAAACTCGGGACGCAAGGCGACTTTTTCTCCCCCTTTGTCCGTGAAAATATACATTTCCTTCTCCACGATGTCCGTGCTTTCACCCGTACCCTTTTCAAACAATTCCGCTAATTCCAAAATTGGGGTTTCAATCCGGCGAATTCCGCGCTGTCGGCAAAGATGTCGAATCACTTTTTTGAGAAAAGTGAAATAATTGTGGAAGTAGGGCAATTGATCATGCATTCCCTTCACGGAAGCAATTTCTCTTTCCATAAAAAAGAAAATAAAAAGCTGTTTAGATTAAATCAAACTTAAGACTAAGCTTTATTCTACTAAAATCCTTCTTTTACACAACCGCTTTTATTGCTTTTTTATCGTTTCTTTGGAAAAACTTTTCTTTTCCTCAAAATCAACCATACTAAAACCAGCCAAGTAGTATGTACAAACTCACCCAGTTCAAAAATCAATTACGCCTCCTCGCTACTCCTTTTAACAACACAGAGGTGGTTACGGTTTTGGTTTTGGTGAAAGCCGGATCACGTCTGGAAGATAAGTCCAACAACGGTATCGCCCATTTTTTGGAACACCTTTTTTTTAAAGGCGCTAAAAAATATCCTAACTCCAAAAAAGTCAGTGAAGCTATCGACGAAATCGGCGGTATCTTTAATGCCTTCACGGCTAAAGAATATGTCGCCTATTATGTGAAAGTCAGAGCCGCGCATTTCACAAGAGCGGTCGATGTTTTGGCAGATATGCTAATTCACGCTAAGTTAGACGAAACAGAAATCCAAAAAGAAAAAGGGGTGATTTTGGAAGAATATAACATGTATCAAGACACGCCGATGCATTTGGTTGAAAATGAATTTGAACAACTAGTCTTCGGTGATCAGTCTTTGGGCTGGGATCAACTGGGTACACCCGAATTCATCCAACACGTTAATCGTCAAGCTTTCGTGGATTATCGTCAAGAGTTTTATTTTCCCGCCAATATTGTTATCAGCGTGGCTGGTAAAACTCCAGCCAATCTTCCCCATGTGATTGAAAAAAATTTCGATTTCCCGCATTCTTCCCAGACTTTACCCATTTTCAATTACCAAAGAAAAAAGAGTAAGCCTAAAGTGCATTTACATTCCAAAAAAACCGAACAGGCCCATCTGGTTTTGGGTATGGAGGGTTACTCCTTAAATCATCCTGATTATTTTGCTAGCAAAGTACTGGCGGTTATTTTGGGAGGCAATATGAGTTCACGGATGTTTCAGAGCGTGCGCGAGAAAAAAGGTTTGGCCTACTATGTTCAAACTAGCTCAAGCGAGTACACTGACACGGGTCTTTTTTACACTCGCGCCGGCGTATCCATAGGAAAAATCCAGGAAGCCATCAAGACCATTCTGGAAGAACATACCAAAATCAAAACTGGCAAAGTCACAGCCGCGGAGCTAAGAAAGGCTAAAGAATATCTCAAGGGACACCTACTCATTGAGCTGGAGGATTCAGAAGAAGTTGCCCACTTTTTGGGCCGACAAGCCTTACTCAAAAATCAGATTTTATTACCCAATGAAATTCTAGAGAAATTAGAGCAGGTTAACTTGGTTGACTTACACAGAGTAACCACTAATCTTTTTCAGCCCCACAACTTTCAACTCGCTTTGATTGGTCCCTATGACAGTCCGGAACCATTTCAAAAACTCCTCCCCTGAACCCAAATTTTAACTCGCGGCGCATGACTCCAGAAACCAATCTCAACACCTGTGTGGAACTGCGCTACCTCGTCAGCGATCCAGTTAAATTAAGAAATTTTCTCAAGACAGGAGTTTACGTAACCACTCAAGACCTAGAGGATATTTACTATGACTTCAAGGATTTTTTACTTTTAAGAAAAGGGATTTTTATTCGTAGCCGCAACCAAAATATTCTTCAAATCAAATTCAGTTTAGACGACCTTCTAGGAGATAAGATTGGTCCCCACGAAGCGGCTGAAACCTACACCTTTCTTTTGCCTTTTGTTTTTGAAGAACGCAAAAAACTGCAATCGATTTTATCCATTTTAGATTTGGTTTCACCCATACGTCCTACTCTACCCACTTTTTTAAAAATTAACCACTTAGAAGCATATGTCAAAACTAAGAAGAAACGGGAAATCTATGTTAAAGACAGTTCCATTTTTCATTTGGATGCAATTGAAAAACTAGAACCAATTTTGGAAATTACCCAACAAATCAACGGTCAAGAAGAAGTCTCTTCAACCAAGGCGGAAATGGAACAATTGGTTGCCACTTTGCACTTAGAAAAAACCATCTTGGGACCATTGGAAATCTATTTGCGCAAATACCAACCAGAAATCTACCAACTGGGAAAATACAAGGTAGAATAAGGCAAATTTTCAATTACCAATTTTCAATTACCAATGAATTTTCAAATAATCAATTCTTCAGTTAATTAGCCTATCGGTTAATTGGTTAATTAGTATTTTGGTTTCCTTGTTCCAGTGTTCTATTGTTTTAATGATTTAGCGTTCTAGTGTTCTTTTGTTTCCTTTCTCCATAACTCCATCACTTTTTTAACTTTTACTTATGCTTGAACAAACTCTCGTTGTCATTAAACCTGATGGCGCGGAAAGAAATCTCGTTGGTGAGATCATTCGGCGCTATGAAGCCGCCAATTTAAAAATTATGGCCTTAAAAATGCTAAAAGCAGACGAAGCACTCGTCAATCAACACTATCCAGCCGACGAAGAGTATTTAATTTCTCTGGGGAAAAAGAGTGAAAAATCCGGCAACAAGATTGATAATTACCGCGCGCAAGGCTTAATGATTCTGAACGGCTTACATAAATTTATCACCAGAAATCCCGTGGTCGCGATGGTGATTGGAGGAGAGGGCGCCATCCAAAAAGTGCGTCAGATTACCGGCTACACCGATCCAACCACAGCGGAAAAAGGCACGATTAGAGGCGATTTTCCGCATGACTCCATATTGGAAGCCAACCGCGAGAAACGCGCCGTGGAAAATCTCATTCACACTTCCGGCAATCCCGAGGAAGCCGCCAAAGAAATCAAAATCTGGTTCAAACCGGAGGAAATTTTTAACAGTTATTACCGGAAACCCGGTCAAGAGGTTCCCAAGGGTTTATTTTCAAGGGGGGTTGATAATAAAACAGACAAGGGCATTTTCTCCTCTTAAATTGGGCATTTTTTGAATATCTTATTTTCATAACCAACTGACGACCATCTACAAAAGTAGAAATCCTATAGCGGTATTAGAGCTGAAACAGAAAGAGTGTTGGTGTCCACATTATCTACAAAAGTAGAAATCCTATAGCGGTATTAGAGGCTGCAAGAGAAGAAATGACAATGACTCCTTCACGGGGCAGTAGATTTTTAGTTTGAAAAAAGAATCAGACATAGAAAGCAGTGGCACA
>CAZPDC010000060.1:0-4532 GCA_964585215.1 uncultured Candidatus Peribacteria bacterium | reverse complement strand
CCTTCTCGCCCCCTTGATAAAGGAAATGCCCCTTCTCGCCCCCTTGATAAAGGGGCACCAAGAAAAGCTCCCCCTTGATAAAGGAAATGCCCCTTCTCGCCCCCTTGATAAAGGGGGTTGGGGGATTTGCATAAGTTAGAACCATGCGTTCGAGAGTTCAAACCCCCCTTAATCCCCCCTTATCAGGGGGGCAGGGATGCCAATTCGGATTATTCGGGTCGCTGTTATTTACTTCACGTGAAAAAACTTCAATCCATCAAAAGTTTGTATAATCACAATGCCTAAACTTTTCAGAACATTCAGTACAAAAAATTTCAACTTCACGGTAATTTTTTGACTGGAATTGACCAACGCAAACTCACGCGCCTCGCTCCAGGCACTAAATTCTTCATCCCAAACCCGTACGCACCAAAAATAAGTTCCCACGGGCAACTCTTTTAAGATGGAATCCTGCGCGGGATCCCATTGCTGATAATATTGACCATTCAAATCAAATGCGTTGTCCACTAAAATAATCTCTTTGGTGGCGGCGCAATCCGGCTGTTTGGTAATTTTTAACTGCGCCTTCAGTCCCTTTTGCCGATTGGGATCAACCAAAACAGAGGAGAACTTCAAGGGACTAACACTCGCGATATCCACCTTTTCTCCCTTTTCGGGCCGGATTAGTTCAGGCATATAAGGAGCAACGTTAGCCGAGTTTTCTACGATTTCTTGAACAGCTACTGTTTGAATTGAAGAATAAGCCTCACGCCCATCTTCCGTCACCACATTGATTCGCCAAAAATAATTGCCGGCAATCAGTGTTTTATCCCAAGTGGTAAAGCTATCACTAGGCACATTTTCTTTCAATTCGGCCTCCACTTTATCCGCGGGAAAATCCTCCGTGGGAGAAAGTTCAAAAATCAGATAACCTTTTTTGTTCAATGTATCACTGTAATAAACTGAAAATTTAACTATGCCCGCCGTCAAAATTGGTTTCGGATACTCTGCTCGCGGAAAAAGCGCGAGCGCGGTGATCTTGCCTTCGGCTGTTTCACTCTGACCATTCACTTCAAATTGCACTAGCGCGCTAAAAGAACCGTCTTCATTTTGCGTGCGCCAAAAATATTTGCCTTTGGGTAGTGGGACCGTCCAAAGATATTTAGGGGTAGTTTCCGCCACCACTTTTTTTTGCGCGTTTAAAACTTGAATTTTGGCTTTTTGCTGTGCTTCAGCGGCAAAAATCAGCTTCGCTCCAATTAAACTGCCAATCACCACAGTCAAAAACAGAGCCAAACCGATTTTTACTTTCAATCCCACACTCACTCGTCCCCGCATAAAATTTTTAGTTATCTTGGTTCATTTTAGCACAAATCAGCCGATAAAAACTAGAAAAAACTATCAGGGTCAAAACTTGATACTAAAAAAGGAGGTGTTTATTAGACACCCTCTTATCTTAAAATCTTTTTGCCTGAAGGTTTAGTTCCCAGACAAAATTTTCGGAAAGGGACATGAAAAACCAAGGGGATATTGTCCCAAGATTTTCAAAAAATTCCCCTTGTTTTCCGCTATGATATTACCCTTTAAGGTTTGCTCTTTCCAATAAAGTAATTCTGGATCAGAAGGATTAGCATTCTTTAAAATATCCAAGTACCTGTTTCTTTTTAGAAACCCGTACCGAGACATGCTTTCGATCCCATACCAGAACATACCATAGGCACAAAGGTAATCACCAGCATATTTTTCTATTTCTTTCCGCCAATATAGACTAACCAGCTCGGGATCAATCCATCCATATCTCTTCCTCCGCACATACCGCAAATACAAGGACTTGCGTAAGTTATCAACTACCCAGTTCTCAAGCAACCAACCGCCTATGACTCCTATCAATAAACAAATCCATCCTCCTATAGAGGAATACGGGTTTATCCATCCCAAAACCACAAGACCACCCAAACACGGAAAAGCTACTTTGCCAAAAAGAGTTAAAATTAAATAACTAGCTAGCCACGCACAAAACCAGACTATTACTATCGTCACTATTGAGACAATAATCTCGCCACCACCACTAACACTAATCCCACTTCTACCTATTATATCTTCAATATCATTTTTACTACCCATAATAACAAGACTACTGATGGTGGCAAACAAAAACGACAACAAGCCAAATTGAGCCGCTTTTGGATGATATTTTAACTGCTTCCGGTTAATTGCTTCTTCTGTAAGTCTATTACTTTCAGCACTTGACGAACTGTCCTTTTGACTGTTTTCCCACCTTTTTTTTAAGTCTTCCATCTTATTCTCCTTTCTTTGTTGTGGTTACTTATACCCGTATCTTTCCCAGACCGGGCTGTTTTTAGCCTTCTCAAAACATTGCTTGGCTAATTCTTTCTTGCCATCCATCCGTTCAGACATCTGATCCAGTGGATTTCCCAAGCCTAATACCTCACGTAATAGACTAATCCCATCAGCAAATACAGCTTCCGCGGAATCATTGGGAAGCTGGGCAAGCGCTTCTTCCATCTTAGTGGCGTAACAGCGCAGATTATCTCTTACCTCCTCCAAATCGTTGTCTGTAATTCCACTTATCTCATTAAGAGCTTCCGCCATTTCGGCAAAATCGCCCTCCATCTTGTTACACTTGGCAAACACCTGGTCAGCATCATCGTGTTCATCCACCGTTCCATTGATCTTGTTAACTTGGTTGTACCAATGGGCTACCTCTTTTATTGCCAGCCGGTTTAGATCAGGCGTGGGAGTAGGGAAAAGGTTGCTGAGAGATTGTTCCATCTTGTCGCAAGAGGACAAGAAACCGACTACAAATAACAAAAAAACTAACGACAAAAACCAATTTTTCATTTCTTTATCCTTTCCTTTTGCATCTTTCCACCTTGCATAGCGAGCGGAAAAATGACGGTTTATTGATATTTGTTAAATTTTCCCCTGTCACCCTGACAGGAAAAACTCTGCCTTGTTTTCAAAGATCGCAACGCTCTAACTATATTTTGCAGGATGTTCTTGTTTTGTCAAATTTAAAAATTATACTACACCACATTTTTCTTAACTTGGAGACCGAGTCTCCAAGTGGAAGCACCCCTTTATTTAAATCATCTCCTCTCTTTACTAGGTTATTACCTATTAACCTAGTAGAAATATCTAAAGATTTTAAATCTTTAAAATAAGATTATCCTAATGCTAACATTCACTTTTAGCTCATATGAAAGCCATAGATAATAAATAATTTTGAATTTTAAAACAGAGATTTACTAGGTTATTACCTATTAACCTAGTAAATTAAAAGCGCACATAATATCATATTTTTATTTACATTTTTAAAAATCGGTCTCCTTAAAATACCTCTTAAAATAAAGTGGGTTTAAAAAATCCACGCATGAAAAAAGGGAAGGTTTTTCAGGCCTTCCCTTTAAATGAAATGAGTTGATGGTCAGACCTTTTGGAAAACCTCGAGGCTCAATCTTGGGGAAAACAACGAAAAAGCATGGCCTCGCATTTTACGAGTAGTTTAATTCTGAAGAACTAACAATTTAATTGCCTGTGTTAAAAATAGTTCAAAACTTCTTTCTTTTCCCCATAGTTCTCTTAACTCGGTTCTCATTTTTTGATGCTTGGAGTAGCCGGAATCAATCGGCAATCCTCGTTTTTCTAAAATTGGATTCAATAATATCGTTGAAGATTCTTTGAGAATATGAATTTGTGTATCTGAAAGATTAGCTTTTTTACACGTTTCCCAATAATAAATATGAAAAAGAAAATGCATTAGTTCATGGTAAATATTGGTAACAGTTTTTTCTTTATTGGAATCACGCCAAATCAGATAAAAAAAGCCTTGTTCAACATCGTATGGCGCTCGATGAAAAGTGGTAATAAAAACCTTAACTTCTTTAAATGAAAATTTTCTATTCATTAATCCCTCTAAGTCTTTTTGCAACTGAGAAAAATTTAGAGTGTGTTCCACCCAACTTTTAAATTCAGAAACCTTGCCCGATTGATAAAATTTTTTCTCTAAGTAATTTCTTAGATATTCAGAATCACGGACTTTTTCCACTGAAACGTCGCTAGGTAAAAACTTTTTCCAGGACACACCATAACTCTCAGCCATAACCGAATTTTGCCAATTCCAAATATCACGCCCTATATTTTCAACAAGTTGAAGCTTCATACATGTAATCATACCTAAATATAATTACATAAAAAGGGAGAGTTATACTTTCTGATAACTCTCCCAAAAATCAGGCGGTCTAGTCGTCCGGATCGGTACAGTCATCACAGTCACAATCGGTGCACTGTGTACATTCCGGACACTGATCTAGCCACATTGTATCCTTAGTATCCTTATCAACCGAGCATAGGATCCCTAAAGGTGTCACCCTGATCACCTCCTTCCTCTTGAAATTCACGGATTAATTGAAGAGCATGCAATTCAGTTAAAACAGGCAGAATGGTTTTGTAGACCTCGCAGTACGGCGAATGGTGCTTAAAAGTTCCGTAATGACGCTTGGTCAAAAAAGGGCAACCTCCGCCGCAAATGA
>CAZPDC010000059.1:2132-4553 GCA_964585215.1 uncultured Candidatus Peribacteria bacterium | reverse complement strand
CTTCCAAAATCAACTCCACTATTTTTTTGTCTGCGTCGGGGGGAAAAAAGTTTTGCAGATTCTTTTTAAATTTAAGTAATTGAACGGGAGATCGCAGTAACTCTTGAACTGTACGCGCAAAGTTTTCCGGATTCAATTCTTGCTCACGCGACATCACGGCCACACTACTCTGCGCTAAGATCTCGGCATTTTCAATTTGGTCACCCCGCGATTGATCCAAGTCCAAAGGAATAAGTAGTACCGGCAGACCCACATAAGCGAATTCCGCCAAGGCGGTCGCTCCCGCGCGTGAAACCACTAGGGTAGTAATCGCGAAAATATCCGCCAATTCCCGCTCATTCAGAAATTCAAACTGTTTATAATTTCGAAAGAATTTGGAATCTAGAATTTTGAATTTGGAATTCACCATTTGTTCTTTGCCATTTGTTCTTTGCCATTTGCTCTTTGCTATTTGCTCTTTGCTATTTGCTACTTGTTTTCCCATCACGTGCACCACCTGACAAAACTTTACTAATTTACCAATAGAATTCTTAATTAACTCATTCAAATATGCCGCCCCTTGGGAACCGCCAATCACTAACAACACTGGTAAATTAGAATCAAAACCCGTTAAAGTGTAACCTGCTTTTTGGCTACCCTGGTTTAATCCTCGACGCACGGGAATCCCCGTATGCACAACTTGTTTTTTCAGTGGTTTACCTTGCGCCCTTGTGGTGAGGAGTAGGGTTTTTTGAGTGGCCGTCCAGCTGATACAAATTACTTGCGCCAGTTTAAAAATAATCCGGTTGGCCATCCCGGAAGTAACATCCGACTCGTGGGTAATCACAGGCACTTTTTGCAACCAAGCCGCGACTGCCACTGGTAAACTAACGAATCCCCCCTTAGAAAAGACCACTTGCGGTTTGAATTTCCGGATGATTTTAATACTCTGCCAGATTCCCTTTAAAATTTTTAATCCATCCGTCAGATTTTTGAAACTTAAATAGCGCCGCCACTTACCTACGGCAATCGCTTGAAAATTAATCCCCTGTGCTGGAATAATTTTTGCCTCTAAACCATCACTTGAACCTAAATACAAAATCTCCACCTGTCCTTTGGTTTCCTTAATGAGTTCGTCAATAATGGCCAGATTAGGAAAGAGGTGTCCGCCAGTGCCGCCCCCGGTAAACAAGATCTTCATAAGCGCGAGAGGTATATTGAGAAATATTTAAAAGAATTCCTGTGGTGAAAATCACAATCACCAAAGAAGATCCTCCATAACTAACAAAAGGCAAAGTAATCCCTGTAAGAGGGAAAATTTTAAGATTGACCGCGATATTTAAAAAGGCTTGGAAAACAATCCAGCTTGTAATCCCCACCGCCGCCATTTTCGCAAAACGATCCGGCGCGCGATTGGCAATTTGAAAACCACGCCAACCAACTAAAAGAAAAGCCAGCACAATAAAACCGATTCTTAAAAACCCTAACTCTTCTGCTGAAACCGCGAAAATCGTATCACTCTCCACCTCCGGAAGATAACCGTATTTTTGCACGGATTTACCGAAACCCAACCCATACCAACCACCATTACCCACCGCTATCAGGGCTTGTTGAATTTGCCAACCCACATTACGACTCTTGGGATCAATGGTAGGATCCAAAAAAACCTTCATTCTCTGATTCACATAAGGCACGGTTAGAATGACTATTAAAGCTAAAAATAAAGATACTCCCAGGCCACTTAAAAGATGTTTTATGCAAGCTCCAGCTGCGTAATAAAGCGCCAACGCGATTGCTACCACCATCAAAACCGTACCAAAATCGGGCTGTAAAACCAGCAGTAAGACCACTGTACCTACAATCATTGAAAAAGGATAAAAACCACTTTCCAAGGTTTGTAGTTCCTCCCTCCTACCTTCTAACCAAGAGGCTAAATAAAGAATTAGCCCCAGTTTCGCGATTTCCGCTGGCTGGATTGATGGAAGAAAAGGAATGTGCAACCAAGCGGTCGCTCCCCCCAGCTTCACCCCAAAACCAGTAAACAGTAAAATTAAAAGTATAATGCTTGCTCCAAAACAGAGATGTGCTGCTTTTTTCCAAAAACGATAAGGAATTTTCAAAGCTACCCAAAACACCGGTAGAGAAACTAAGATGTGCCAAAAATCCCGCCAAAGATAGAAGTCATTGCGCGGATTAGCAGGATCTAATTTTTTAGTAACCGTGTAAGATTCAAAAACGCTCACGCTGGAAATCATTGTTAAACCAAAAATCACTAAAAACCAGACTAACGCCATTAAGAAATAATCTGGAGCGTGTTTTTTGAAAGCTAATTTAACAGTAGAGGACATATAAAATAATTTTCAATTTACAATTATCAATTATCAATGAATTTTCAATTTACAATTATCAATTATCAATGAATTTTCAATTTACAATTATCAA